>DATIYG010000176.1:0-2753 GCA_035517755.1 Rhizomicrobium sp.
CATCGGCGTGCCGGACAGTGCGAGCTCGGTCGTCACCGTGCCGGATGCGGCGAGCGCTGCGTCGGCCGCATCGAACGCCGCGAACTTGTCCGCCTCGCCTTCCACGATGTGGAGCGGCGCCGGCCAGGCTTGCGTCAGCGACCGCACGATCGGGGCGACATGCGGCACGACCGGCAGGATGCAGACGAGATCGGGAACCGCCTGGCGCAGCCGGGCAACCGTGTCGCGGAAGATCGGCAGAAGCGGACGTACTTCGCTGGTCCGGCTGCCGGGCAGCACGGCCAACAGCGGAACGCGTTCGCCAATCCCCAGCCGCGTTCGAAGCGCCGCCCCGCCCGTCATCTTCGCCGCACGTTCGATCACCGGGTGGCCGACGAATTTCGCGTGCAGTCCGTGCTGCTCGAAGAACTCCGCCTCGAACGGCAGCAACGCCAGCACCAGATCGAAATACTTCGCCATCTTGCGCGCGCGATATTGCCGCGACGCCCACACCTGCGGCGCCACGTAATTCACAGTCGCAATCGACGGATCGAGGCGGCGGGTGCGCCGGGCGATGCGATGGGTGAAATCCGGGCTGTCGATGCACACGACGGCATCCGGCTTCGTCTCCAGCGCGAAGTCCGACGCGATGCGGACCCGGCGCAGGATTTCCGGAATGCGCGGCACCACTTCGCGCAGGCCCATCACGGCGGTGGCATCGAGCGGAAACAGCGAGTGCAGACCTTGCGCGGCCATGGCGCTGCCGCCGACGCCGACGATGCGCACATCCGGCAAAAGCTGCTTCAGGGCGGCCATCAATTCCGCGCCAAGCTGATCGCCTGACGGCTCGCCGCACACGAGCATGATGGTGCGAGACTGCGGCAAGACCACGATCAGAAGCCGATGACGAAGAGACCGGCGCGATCGGCCGCGTCCGCCACCGCCTTCTTGTCGAGGATAATCGCGCCGCCAGCTTCAATCGCCACACCCGCAAGTCCGACGGATGCGGCGTTGGCGATGGTGGCGACGCCGATCACCGGGAGGTCCGTCTTGCCGTCCTGCACCGGCTTCTTCGCCTTCACCAGCACGCCGCGCCGGTTGGCGGGTGTGCCGCGCAGGTTTTCCGGCAGATCGCCGATCCGGCGGATCATGGCATCGGTGCCTTCCGCCGCTTCGACGGTGAGCACCAGACCGTTGCACACGGCCGCGGCCTGACCGACATCAAGCTGCCCGAGCGTGCGCACGACGCGAACACCAAGCTCCAGATCGGCGCGCTCCTCGTCCGAGGGCTTGCGCTTGCCCAGCACACCAGCGTCGGCCAGCAATGCCGGCGCCGCCTCAACCACGCCGATGGCGCGAAATCCCTCGCTCTCCAGAATGCTGACGACACTTCGGAGAAGCACATCGTCGCCCTTGCGCGCCGCCGCCAGCACTTGCGGCAGTTTGCTGAGGCTCTTGGCATCCAGCTTCAGGTCGCTCCATTTCGGACGCGAGACCTTGCCGGCCAGCAGGATGTCGCCGCAGTCATGCGAGCGAAACAGATTGAGCGTCTTGCCGGTTTCGCCGATGGAAACCCATTCGTGCGGGAAGCGCTGCACGTCCTCGCTGGCAATGCCCTTCAGCGCCGCGATGAACACCGGGCGTCCCGCGTTCGCGGCGCAATCGGCCACGGCAATCGGCAATTCGCCGCCGCCGGCAATAATTCCGAGCCCTGTCATTCGGACTCGTCCGCAGCCGAACGGTCGCGCGCCGGTGCAATGGCGCGCTTGGCGGGCGCCAGGATGAAATCCGTCATCTCAAGGACCTGCGGCACGTCCGGCCATCTTGCGGCGGCGGCGCGCGCACCATCCGCGATCTTGGCGCCTTCGGAGAAGATCATGCGATAGGCGGCGCGCATGGCGTGAATGTGCTCGCGCGGCAGCCCGCGGCGGCGCAAGCCTACGAGATTCAATCCGCCATGCAGCGCATGCAGGCCGATCGCCATGCCGTAGGGAATGATGTCGCGCGCGACACCGGAAAGTCCGCTGACGAACGCACCTTTGCCGACGCGCCCGAACTGCTGCATCTGTGCGGCGCCGCCGAAAATGGCGCCGTCGCCCAGCTCGCAATGCCCGGCAATGGAGACGACATTGGCCAAGGTGACGTTGTCGCCGACCACACCGTCGTGGCCCACATGCGAGCCGGCCATGAAGAAGCAATTGTTGCCGATCTTCGTGAGATTGTGGCCCTTGGCGCTGCCGAGACTGATCGAGACGCCCTCGCGGAACACGTTGCCGCTGCCGATTTCCAGCCGCGCTTGCGGCGCGTTGTTGTTGAAGATCTGCGCTTCGCCACCCAGCACGGCATGCGGATGCACGATCGTGCGCGCGCCGATCTTCGTCTTGCCGGCAATGACGACATGCGACAGCAGCCGCACGCCTTCGCCGAGCTCAGCATCCTTGCTTACGATGCAGAACGGCCCGACCTCGACGCCATCGGCGAGGCGCGCGCCGTCTTCAACGATGGCTGTGGGATGAATCGGCATCGGATTGGCTTGCCTGATCTGCGATCATCGCGCTGTACTCGGCATCGGCGACGAGGACGTCACCGACATAGGCTTCGCCGGCAAATCGCCACACCGGCCCGCGATGTTTGATGGCCTTCACCGGCATCCGCAACATGTCCCCTGGACGTACCGGCCGGCGGAACTTGGCCTTGTCGATCGTCATGAAATAGACGAGGCGCTTCTGGCCGCCGAAACCGAGCGTGTGCATGACGAGTGCGCCGGCGGCCTG
>DATIYG010000177.1:0-4970 GCA_035517755.1 Rhizomicrobium sp.
GCCCAGAAGCGGCTGCGGATCGCCTTCTTGTCCATCTTGTTGTTGGCCGTCTTCGGGATCTCATCCCAGAACTCGACCGATTTCGGCGCCTTCACGCCGCCGAGCCTGTCCTTGCAATGGGCGATGATGTCGTTCTCTGACACGTTCGCGCCGTGTGCGCGCACCACGACGGCCTTGATCGCCTCGCCCCACTTATCGTGCGGCACGCCGATCACGGCGCACTCGGCCACGCTGTTCATCTCCATCACGCAGGCTTCGACTTCGGCGGAGAAAACGTTGAACCCGCCCGTGACGATCATGTCCTTCTTGCGGTCGACGATGTAGAGGTAGCCGTCCTTGTCGCGATAGGCGACATCGCCGGTGTGATGCCAGCCGAAGCGCCGCGCTTCGACGGTGGCGTCCGGCTTCTCGAAATAATCGCGGCTGACGAGCACGCCGCGCACGACGATCTCGCCGCGCTCGCCGGTTGGCAGCAGGTTGCCGTCGTCATCCATGATGCCGACGCGAACCGGGTAGGTGGGCTTGCCGCAACTCTTCAGCCGCTCGGGGTGATCGCCGCGCGCCGCAGCGGAAACGATCTCCGGCGGCAGCCATGTCGTGATCAGCGGGCTTTCCACCTGGCCATAGCATTGGCAAACGCAATCGCCGAACACCTCGACGGCCTGTTTCATCTTGTCGGGCGAGACCGGCGAGCCGACCAGCAGCAGGATCTTCAGGCTCGAGTAATCGAACTCGCGCACGCGCGGGTGGTCGAGCATGGCATAGCAGGCGGTTGGCGGCAGATAGATGTGGGTGGCTCTGTACTTCTGGATGTTCTCCATCACCTGCAATGCATCGAATCCCGGCATGATGACATTCGTCGCGCCGAAACTGAGGCAGGCGCTCGACACCGGACCGGCTGCGTGGGTCAGCGGCGCCGTCACGAGGCAAACGGGATCCTGCGTGCCGCGATTCCAGAAGTTCGCGCACATCTCCTGCATCGTGCCCCAGCCGAGATTGGTGACGTTCACGCCTTTCGCCGGGCCGGTGGTGCCGCCGGTCGGGAAGATGCCGACGACATCGTCGAGATTGCAGAACGCATCGCAGTCTTCGGCGAACGGCGCGTCGCCCTGTTTGAGGAATGCTTCGAGCGGCGGATAGCCGTCGTCGGCGCGATCGAGGCAGATCACGCCCTGGATGGACGGCACCTTGGCGATCAGCTCGCGCGCTTCGCGGGAATATTGCGAGTGATAGAATAGCCAGCGGCAGCGGACATAGTTCATGTACTGGATGTTGGCGTCGAGCGCGTTGCGCGCGTTGACCGGGATCCACTTCTGGCCCGCGCGCCAGAGCCCCAGGAGACAAACGAGCACGCTCCAATGATTGGGCGCGTAGATCGCGACAGGCTCCTGCCGCTTCAGGCCATTCGCGCGCAATGCGGATGCCACACGGAAGGTCAGCTGCTGCAGCGCACGGAAGGAAATCTGGGTGTCGCCGTCGCGGATGGCGATGCGTTCGGGATCGATCTCGACGCCGCGATCGAAATAGTCGATGGCGCGCAACGGTCAACCCCAGCGGCTGTGTTCGGGGCCAGGCGTAAACGCCTCATGCGGCTTGCCGGTTTTGCTTGCCGCAAGCGCCGCCTTCACAGCGGGGCGGGATTCAATACGTGCGAGCCAATCCTTCGTGCGTGATGCGGACTCGAGAAGGTCAGATGCAAGATACTGCACCGGCCGCAGGATCGAGAACGCGTTGATATCGGCCAGCGAGTAATTCTGCCCAGCGAGCCACGGTCCCTTCGCCAAGGCATCCTCGAACTTCTTCACGGCAAGCCCGATCTTGCGGCGCGAATCCTCCACGAGGTCGTCGGAGTAGGAGCCGGCTAGTGCCGCCGTCCAGCCATCGCGCTGTTCCTTCGTCGGCATGCGCTCGATCGTTTTCTCGATGTCGCGGCGGTTGCGCGACTGCAGCAGCGGCGAAAGAAATTTGCGCGACCCCAACGTGCTGACGGCCGGCTCCAGCACCTCGTTGATGAAGCGCGCCCACATCAGCACGCGCCAGCGGTTCTCGGCATCCGGGCCACGCAGCGGCTTCTCGGGATAGGCGTCGTCCAGATAAAGCGTGATAAAAAAGGACTCCGTCATCGGCGTGCCGTCGACGACGAGAATGGGACCGTCCCGTTCCGGATTGTGCTCGACTTCCATTCGGCCGGTAAGCGCCACCGGCAGGGCGTATTGTTCCAAAGCGCCAAAGTCGGTGTAGCGGCTGGTGAACGGAACGCCTTTCTCGTGAAGCGCGATCAACGGCTTCAGCGAAAACATGTTCGGCTCCCAATGATACAGCTCGATCATCGTGTGCGGTCCATCATTGGGAGAGATACGTCACGCGTGACGCCATCTGCGTGCGGCCCATCTTCCAGGTTTCCTGGGTGGCGGGACGGCGATAGATGGCGCGCAGCCATTTCAGGATGTGCGGCGTCTTCTCGTCGTTGCAGGCCTGCGGCTGCGCCAGCGGCAGCGCATAGCCGAGATTGAAGCCGTTGATGTCGCCAAGCGAGTAGGTTTCGCCGGCGATCCATGGGCGTTCGCTGAGCGCCTTTTCGAGGCAGGCAATGCCGACGCCAACCCGGCGGCGCGACTCCTCCAGCTCCTCCGGAGAAAACGTGTTGTAGATCGCCTTCGACCACGCGATGCGGCGCTCTTTCAACGGAATGCGCTCAATCGCTGCTTTCAGCTCCTCGGGATCCTTCTGCCGCACTGACGGCCCCACGAACACACTCCAGCCGATCATGCTGAGGCTCGGTCCAAAGTACTGATCGAAGAACCGCATCCACCAGCGCGCGCGCTGGCGCTCGACCGGATCGTCGGGCATCAGCTTGGGACCGGGGAATGCGTCGTTGACGTATTCCATGATGGCCGTGGACTCGGTGAGCATCAGCTCGTCATGCACCAGCGCCGGAATGGTCCCGTTGGGATTGATCTTCAGGTAGTCCGGCTTGTGCTGATCGAAATTGAGGAGGTCGAGGTAGTGGCTCTGGAAGTCCACGCCCTTCTCCTTCAGCGCCAGCATCGGCTTGCCGGAGTTGGCGTTAGGCTCCCAATGATACAGCGTCAGCACTCAGGTCCACCGTGGTTGCGAGGCACGAAGCCCCAGCCATTGTGCACAAAATCGGGCATCCGAAAAAACTAAACTGCCGCACTTTCCCACCTGCTGTTCCGATGATGAATGGCGAGCATGCTAAATCGGAAGGCTGGTCACGCGCCCGTGAAACGGTCCCTTGCCAAGCCGCCGCCAACGCTGATTGTATGCGCAACATACTGTTTCAATGTTGATGGATCGGCCGGGGATGCAGGGTAACGAAAGTCGGGGAAGCTCTGTCGCGGACATGCTCGCGCGCGCCTCCATCGAGGTCACGGTTCGCGACAAGGATGTCGGGGAAACATTACGCCGGCATTTCCCGCAAGGGATGGACGCGCACGTCACGTTCCTGCCGGACGATGTGCTCGAGGCGGCGCAGGAGACCTGCATCGCACTTCATGGCGCCGGCTACAAGCCGATCCCGCACCTGACGGCCCGCAACTTCACGACGCGCGCGTCGCTCGATGCGCACCTGTCGCGGCTTACGGCCGAGGCCCACGTCGACGAAGCGCTGGTGATCGCGGGAGACGTTGCCGCGCCGCGCGGAGACTTTGCCGCCAGCCTCGACATTCTGCGCACCGGCCTGCTGCAGAGGCACGGCATCAAGCGCATGCGCATTGCCGGACACCCGGAGGGGCATCCGAACGTCCAGGCGCCGGTCCTTGAAGCCGCGCTGAAGGAGAAGATCGAATTCTGCCGCGCCAACGGCCTGGCCGTGGAGATCGTCACGCAGTTCTGCTTCGAGGCGACGCCCATTGCGGCGTGGCTGGAGCGCATCCGCGCCGACGGGATCGATGTTCCGGTCCGGCTGGGTGTGGCGGGGCCCGCCGGCACGGCATCGCTGCTCAAATTCGGCATGCGCTGCGGCGTGGGGAATTCCCTTCGGGCATTGCGCAACCGCGGTGCACAGCTCGGCAAGCTGATCGGCGACACGACGCCGGACGAACTGCTCGCGGCCGTTGCGCGCGAACTGGCGCCGCGAACGCTCGGCCCCATCGCCGGGATTCACCTTTATATGTTCGGTGGCGTGAAAAAGACCGGTGAGTGGCTCGCCGACGCGCGCCGGCGCAGTGCCGCGGACTCCCCGCTGCCAACCGCTGCCAGCGCGTGACGTATCCGGCCAATCCCGGTTCGCCGCTTGTTGGATTTTGCTTCCCCGCAAGGTAAGCGGGTGGAACGCGGATCGGCTCAATTCGAGAGCAGAATCCGGCATGTATCGTGACACATCAAGGAGAGTGACCTATGGCTGCGCAGAATCTCGAAGGCGTCCTCAAGAGCGCCGGAAACCCCGTCACGATGCTGCGCAATTCGCAGATCGGCGCCTACGTCTATCCCGTGGTGCCGTCGGAATTCTCCAACTGGCGCGACGAGCAGATGGCCTGGCGCAAGACCGCCGTGCTGTTCGATCAGTCGCACCACATGGCGGAGATGATGGTGGAAGGCCCGGACGCGGCGAAGTTCCTCTCGCACCTTACCATCAACACCTTCAACAATTTTCCCGTGAACCGCGCCAAGCAGATGGTGCCGCTGGCGCACAACGGCCACGTGATCGGCGACGGCATCCTCTTTCACCTGGCGGAGAACCAGTACAATTTCGTCGGCCGTGCACCGAGCGTGAACTGGATCGAGTTCCAGGCGAAGACCGGCAAGTGGAACGTCGAGATCAGACGCGACGACCGCTCGCCGTCAGCGCCGATGGGCCGCGCCGTGAAGCGCAATCACTACCGCTTCCAGATCCAGGGACCGAAGGCGAAGGACGTCATCGCCAAGCTGAACGGCGGCCCGGTGCCGGATATCAAGTTCTTCTTCATGGGCGAGATCAACATCGGCGGCCGCAAGGTGCGCGCGCTGCG
>DATIYG010000178.1:0-11327 GCA_035517755.1 Rhizomicrobium sp.
CTCTGACGTTCCGGAGTATGCTGGCTTCAAACAATCCGTAGCGACGGCTTCGTGCTGGATTCAGGTTGGGGTTCGGGATCGCGCGAGGGAAACAGCGCGCGGATCAGGAAGCCCAGCGTTTCGGCGCCGTGCGAGTTGCCCAGCGCCTCGGCGCTCTGCATGGCCTCGGTCAATCGCGCGTTCAGGATTTTCGGATCGGCGCCCAGCTCCAGCACCGTGCGCGCCAGAATGCACACCGCGTCGAACAGCGCGCCTTCGTGTTCGCTGAGCGGCCGGTCAGCACGCATCGCGGAAGGCTTCGCCGGCTTGCGCCTTGAGCCAGGCCCGCGCGCGGTCGGCATGCACCGCCCACACTTCGCCGGCCTTGTCCTTCGGGCGATAGAACAGGATCTCGTCCGGGTCGCAGCCGGGCTTGGGGCCGCCCGACGACATCGAATCGTCGGCGCAGAACCGGCGGAACGCGCGCTCGATCTCGTCCTCGAATTTCAGCGAGATCTCCGCAGTCGAATTCCTGCGCAGGGTGCGCATCGCGCGCATCACCGACCAGCGCCGCAGGCCGGCGGGATTCGCCAGCAGCACGCGCACGAGATCGGGCAGATAGGGCAGATGCGATTGCGGCGTCGCGGGCCTGCGCCCGCCGCGATGGTGTTCGCGATAGAGACCGTCCAGGGTTTCGCCGTTCATCGTGTCTTCCAGCATGTTGTCGCCCCGCGAAAAAAAGTGGGAGGCCGCGGCGGAAGCTTCCACTTCTGCCGCGTCCTCCCCGAACGTCTTACGCCGATTGCAGATTGACGGCCTTGCTGCCCTTCGCATCCGGCTGGATGTCGAACGACACGCGCTGGCCTTCGCTGAGGACGCGCATGCCGCTCATCTCGACCGCCGTGGCGTGGACGAACACGTCCTTGCCGCCGTCTTCCGGCGAGATGAATCCAAAGCCCTTGTTGCTGTTGAAGAACTTCACTGTTCCGATCGTCATGTTTTCTCCTGATGAAATCGGGGGTTCCGCGCGGAACACACATGTCCCTCGCGGTGCGATTGGGAAACCATCGGAATCGGAAGTCAGGCTGTCAGGTCCAGGCGCGCACGCATGCGAGTCGGAATACAACAGTGCGCTTCAATGAGACGGACGCCGTCGCGGTTTTTCGTGTACTCGCTCTTCCTCGCAATAGCAAGGACAAGGGAGAGTCTTCGCTCCTCGTCTTGTCGCCAAACCGCCAAATCATCAGTCAAACCGCCGTTCTTTCGCTCTTCATTGTAAATTCATTCGGCGACGCCTATGTTCTGACTCACGTGGTTCTTACGTTCCCCTCGGACGAAGCGCTTTTCCGTTGATACGACCCGCTTCCCGCGAGCCGAACCAGCCGAAATTCCTTGCCCAGAAGTCCGTTTGTCCCGCGGCCGCGCGCTTGCAATCGCACGCGCGGAAACCCAATCGACAACAGGACACTGCAATGACAATCGGTACCGTGAAGTTCTTTAATTCCTCGAAGGGCTTCGGATTCATTTCGCCCGAAGGCGGCGGCAAGGACGTGTTCGTGCACGCCAGCGCCGTGGAAGCGGCGGGCATGCGCTCGCTCGCCGAAGGCCAGAAGGTTTCGTTCGACATCCAGCCGGATGCGCGCGGCGCCAAGGCCGCCAATCTGAAGGCGGTCTGATGAAAGCGGGGCGGCGGCGACAATCGCGCCGCCGTCCCGTTTCCCGAACCAGACAAACGAAAGATCCCCATGGCCGACACACGAACCAGATCCCAGCGCGAGACCGCGGCAACGAATGCGAAGAAGCATTTCGCCGCTTCCCAGCAGCGCGATGCCGCGATCCGGCAGACGATCGACAGCGAGTACGCGGCGACCGCTGCGCGCACCGTCAAGCTGCGCGCGCTGCGCCTGGCCAAGGAAGAAGAAGACCGCATCGCGGCGGCCAACGCGCCCAAGCCGGAACCCAAGCCGAAGCGCAAACGCGCGACACGGGCTGTGGCCACCATCATCAAAGCGGAATAATTCTGCCCGCTATTTCCTCGGCCGCAGCAGCGCGATGGCGGCGGGGTTCGGCCGGCCGCGGGCGCGGTTGAGCCGTCGCTTCGCGGTATCGTCCATTTGCTCCTGGGCGCCGTCGCGCAGCAGGGCTTCGCGCAGGGCTTCCGGATTCACGGGAACATATTCGATCGCGCCGCCCGGTTGCGGCAGGCGCATCGTCGTGCTGACGCGGCGCCAGGCATTCACCACGAGCGAGTCCACCCGCTCCTCTTCGATATCGATAATGTAGGAGCCTGCCGGCTGCATCTGCTCGAAGCCATCGAGAATGAAGGGCCGCCGAAACGTGACAGTGGTGGTTGTGTTCTTCGTCATCGCGATGGTTCTTTCACGAACGCAGGGGCTGAATTGGAACGGCAGGCGGCAGCGCAGGTGCTGGCTTTCGCCCGCGCCCGCTGCCGCCGTCGCTCCGGCATGCATTGGCCCAAATCGCGGGATGCGGTCGCTTGCGCGAGGGTGCCTCACACACGAAGGCCTGCACGGCCGAACTCAGATTGTGATGAACGATGTCAGATCTTCGGTGCCGGCTTCGGCTCGACATGCGGCTGGCCGGGGTTGGTCTTCTGGGCGTCCTGCTGCGGCGAGCCGGTGGTGGGCGTCGCCGGTGTCGAGGGGGCAGATTCCGGCTTCATGTTGGGTGTATTCGTCATTTTTTGGGAGTGCCTTTCAAAGGCAGTGGGCAATGATTTGCCGCTTTTTGAGATATGGGGATGCGCAAGCGCGATTACAACGGCCAGTGGCGGGAAATATCGGATTTTGAATGCGTTTCGGGCGAATGCACGCGAGAAGCAATGTTGTTCGATTGATGCGCTTTGCCGGAGAGTCGCGCGCGGAGCTCACGATCTGAAGGTGGAACAACCAAAGACCGTCATGGCCGCCCACCGAGGCGGCCACCCATCCGGCGCGCGTCTGCGCGCCGAGAAGAGTCACTTGCGCTCGCGGACGCTCGCGCGATGGGTGGCCGGGTCAAGCCCGGCCATGACGGGTGTTTGGGTGCGTGGTTCGCTAGCCCTTCTCGCCGCCGGATGGAGGAGGCGGGTTGTTGTTGGGTTGGATGTTGCGCGGCGCGTTGTTCGGCGGGGGTGCGTCGCCATACCCGTTTCCATAACCGTCGCCGCCGCCCCATGTGTCGCCGTTGGCAGGCGGCGGAGGGGGCGCTGCATATCCGTCGCCGCCGTATGGAGCGCCGTAATAGTACGGGTACGAGTAATAGGCGGGATAATACGGATAGCCATATCCCCACCACGGCCAGCCGATATACACGCCGCCGCGCCAGCAGCAGCCGCGCCATCCCCATCCGCGCCAGCCCCAGCCGCCGTGCCATCCGCCATGCCAGCCATGCCATCCGCCATGCCATCCGCCGTGGAATCCGCCACCGTGGAATCCACCGCCATGGAATCCGCCGCCGTGGAAACCTCCGCCCATGCGGGCTTCCGCCGGGCCGGCAAACACCAATGTGGCAACCGCAGCGGCTGCCGCCGTTGCAAGCAATCCTTTTCTCAACGCCATGTGAACCTCCGTGAACCGAATGCGCGCCCCGGACCCGCGCTTTGCGTGGCCGGGAGCATGACGAGGTGCGGATGAACGGCAGCGCAACAGGCCATTCATCTGCATGGCTTTTTCGTAAGGCGATCACAACCGGGCGCGCGACTTGCGAGCACGGAAATCAAGATGCCGGGTATTTGCCGTGAAATGGCCAGCAAATGTGCGCCGGGCTGGAAAGTGTACAATCGGTGGCGATGCAATTGATTTTGTCAGATTGTCTCCATCTCGCTTTTCGGCGCCCTTCCCGAATGTTAGAATTTTCCTAACTCTCGCCTCCTGCGAGAGCAAAAATGATGGGGTTCCCTATGTCTATCTCGAAGTTGGTTATTGCTTTGGCTGCTGTGAGCCTGGTGAGCACAGCCGCCTTCGCCGGTCCGTCGGGCAGCCCGCTCAAGGGAGCGATAAAGCAACCGCCGGTCCAGACGCTCAAGCTGGCAAAGGAAGCGTACGTGACGGGCAATGGTCTCAGCACGTCTCTTCCGCAATTCGCGTACACCCCGATCGATACCGGCACTGTGTTGAGGTGCACGAAGCCGACCTGCGTCATCTCTGCAGACGTCACGGCCCAGATGCAGACGGGCGGAGCCGATTGGGCTATCTGCATCACGGTGGACGGCGGGGACATCGAGTGCCAGTACCAGGGTGTGCAGTCCGGTCCCAGCAGCTTTGTGGTGGGCAACGTCGGGGCTTCATCGCCCGAAGCCATCGGCAAGCACACGGTCCAGACCTCGCTCTACACCGAGAGCACCACGGCGACATATCAGTATTTCGCAATGCACTACGCCGTGCACGAGTAGCAGCCATCTCGGCAAAGGCGGCGGGCAGCCGCCGCCTTTCTTCAAATTACCATCAGCAGAGTCATGGCGGTCTCCTCGCTCCAATTGTTCAACGCACGAGGGAGGCGAAGAGGCTTAACAGCGGATGGGTTTCAGGCGGCCGCCGCGGCGCCTGCTGCGGCTGGCTGTATTTGTTGCAGAAATAGAAGCAGTACTTCGTATCGCACGGCGCGGTGCCGGACAGCGGCACGAAGGTGCGCCGCAGCAGATTGCCCAGCTTCATCTTGGACGAGCAGCGGTGCACCGTTCCGTTGGGCTTGATGCTGACGAAGCGGTCGCCGGCCGCGCAGAGTGCGCCCGTGAATTTCGGCACACGGGTGAGGAACCGGTCGTCGTTGAACATGTCGATGCTGGGACGCTCTGCCATGCGCGCCAGCGCGGGCGCGTAGGCCTCCCGCGCCCGTGCCGCGAATGTGCGGAAGCGATTGCGGTCGGTTTCGCTGTAATCGCGGGGGAAAGCGCCATCGCCGTGCGCGCCGCGCAACACCTTGGGAATCGGCACCATGCCGAGCGGCTCCAGCAGCGCGCACGCTTCCTCGTAGCGTTCCAGCGCGGTGGGCGTGGCCACGAGCGAGATCAGCAGCGGAAATCCCTTGTCGCGCAGCAGTGCCGCGTGGCGCAGGAAGGTGGCCAGGCCCTTGCGCTGTTCCCGCTCCTCCAGATGCAGGCCGGCATTCACGAAGCTCACGCGTGAAGGATCGATGCGCTCGGCAAATCGCACGAAGGAAGGCTGGGTGAGGTTGGTGTTCAGCGAAATGAAGTGACGTTCGGTGAGGAGCTCGCACAGCGCCACGAATTGCGGATACGCGCTCGGTTCGCCGCCTGTCAGGTGCAGAAGCCAGATGTCGCCGGTCGCGTCGAACGCGTCGCGCCATTCCTGGGGGCTGGCGAACTCGCGCATCTTCCTGCCCAGCCTCTCGTCGGAAAGGAAGCAATAGCTGCAACGGTAGTTGCAGGTTTCCAGAAGGGTCCAATCGGCTTCGCGGTCGTAACGCACGTGCAACCTGTCTCCTCGTCGCCTTTTCGCGCGCTACTTCGTTGCCCAGCTCCAGCCGGCGATCATCCAGCCGCTGGCGGTCTTCTGCATGGCGAAGGTCCACAGCCCGTGTTCGACATGCGGCTTGCCCTTGTTCCTGTCGTTGATGCGCGTGGGGATTACCGCATAGGCGCGGTCGCCGCTCACCTCGAGATGCAGCGGCTTGCCTAAGGTCAGCTTCAGATCGGTGATGGCTTGCGCCTTCGCCAGCGCCTCGAACGCGGCGATCCAGTCGGCATGCGCGTGCTCGCCGCTCCAGAAATGCGGCGCGAATTCGTCGATGATGGTGGCGCCCGGCGCGTAGAGGTTCGCCGGCTCGTCCATGTCGCCCTTGTTGAGGTCGTCCGTCAGTGTACGGATGGTTTTGATCACGTCGGTGGAATCGGAGGCCGCGGCGGGCGCGGCTGCGGCAGTGCCGAGCGCGAGCAGCGCCGCGGCGGCGAAAGCAGTGCGTGTCATGTCAATCGGTCCCCCCAAATGAAGGAGGGAGGTTAGAGCGAAATCGGAGAGGCGACACTCCCCCCGCCAATCGGGGGGAGGGCCGCAATCACCGAACGGTCAGCCTCTTTCCGGCGGCGGAGGCGCCGGGTTTACGGCTGCAGGCGGCGCGGGCGGGGGTGCCGTGTCGCCGCACTGGTTCGGTGTGTAGTTCGGATCGCTCGGATCGCAGCTGTAGGCCGGGGCGTAGTAGTTCGACTGGTAATAGCTGGAATCGTAGTACGGGTATCCGTACCAGCCCCAGTACGGCCAGGCGACGCCGATCCAGACTCCGTTGTTCCAGTAGCCCCAATGGCCGCCGTGCCATCCCCACCAATGTCCGCCATGCCAATGCCAGCCGCCCCAGTGGCCGGGCCAATGACTGCCGCCGCCATGCCAGCCGGCACCGTGCCATCCACCGCCATGCCATCCGCCACCGTGCCAGCCCATGCCGCCGTGCCAGCCCATGCCGCCGCCGTGGAATCCGCCACCACCATGAAATCCGCCGCCGCCATGGAATCCACCACCGCCGCCATGGAACCCGCCACCGCCCATTCCGCCGCGGGCTTCAGCCGGCGCGGCCAGGGAAAGCGTCGCGATCGCGGCTCCCGCCGCCGTCATCTGGATTGTTCTTCGCAAACTGTTCATCG
The DNA here is from genome assembly GCA_035517755.1 of Rhizomicrobium sp. GTDB lineage: Bacteria > Pseudomonadota > Alphaproteobacteria > Micropepsales > Micropepsaceae > Rhizomicrobium. The sequence goes on from DATIYG010000178.1 coordinate 6,575, forward strand.
AGGACCTCCGTCCATCGTCGCTCGTCGCGCCCCTCCAAAGGCGCGTCCATTCCCTCGCGGGACAGAAGATAAGCCTTTGAAAAACAAAGAGCCGTTGGACTTTCGGGACGTGCGCCACGCGCGTCTTTTGATCAGGCGCCGGCGCGGTATCGTTGCGCCGATCGCGCCTTGGCTTTCGCGGCCTCCGTGACGCGATCGCGCGGCGGGGCGTTGGTCACGAGATCGGCCAGAAGATGGTGCGCCACGTGCGCCACCTCGTCGACGGCGCGGTTGAACACGGCCCCGTTCGCCTTCGACGGCCGCGTGACGCCGGAGATCTTGCGCACGAATTGCAGCGCGCTGGCGCGGATCTCGTCGTCAGTCGCCGGCGGCGCGAAATTGTGCAGCGTCTTGATGGCCCGGCACATGGGATCCTCGCTTCGTGGGTTCGCGAGACAGTCTAGCGACTCACAGAAGTTCGCGCACCAGTTCCGGCGGCCGGCACAGCCTGGCGCCCTTGTCCGTCACCACGATCGGGCGGTTGAGCAGGATGGGATGCGCGGCGATGGCGTCGATGAGTTTGTCATCGCTAGCGCTGTCGAGATGGAGTTCGGCGAAGACGGATTCCTTCACGCGGATGATGTCGCGGGGTTTGGCGTTCATCGTGGCGAGCAGCGCCCTGATGTCGTCGCTGCGCAGCGGCGTTTGGAGGTATTCGATGATGGTGGGTTCGTGACCGGCTTCGCGGATGATCGCGAGCGCGCCGCGCGAGTTCGAACATTTCGGATTGTGGTAGATGGTGATGCGCATGGCCCGCCGATTAGCACCAGCGGGCCATGCAAGTCATCCGGTTTCGTCCGCGGCGCGATCAGTAACTGCAGTAGTACGGATCGTAGTACGGGTTGTACGGATCGCAGGTGTTGTAATAGCCGTAGTACGGATAGCCATAGGCGTACGGATATCCGTAGAAGCCGATCGCGAAATTGCCGCGCCAGCCCGGATGCCAGTGGCCGCCGCGCCAGTAGCCGCCATGCCATCCGCCGTGCCACCCGCCGCCGCGCCATCCGCCGGTTCTCACCGAGCCGTGGAAGCCGGTCGCGAAATGCCCGCGCGTTTGCGCTGAGGCCGGTGCCGTTCCGATTGTCATTGCGGTCGCGCAGGCAAGCGCCGTTGCCGCCAAGAGTGTGGAAAGATTTTTCATTGTGGGTCTCCTGTTGCTGGACCCCTCCGCCGCTCCTCCCAATGCGGCCCGCGGGTTTTCGCGAGCCGCCGGGAGAAGCCGTTACACGTCAGTCGCCGAACGTGTCGTCGTCATAGTCGTAGTCGTTGTAGATGCGGGTGCGGACCCAATGGCAATCGTCGCCATCTTCGTTGCAGACTTCACGATCGCGATAGCGGGTGTAGCCGACGGGGCCGAGATCTTCGATCCGGCGGCAGCCGAAGCCGAAATCGTCGCAGCGCACACGATAGCAGTCGTCGCCGAAGCATCTGGTTTCGTACGTCGCGGCCGATGCGGTGGATGCACTGCTGGCGATCGCGGCGATGCCAAGCACGCCCGCGCAGGCAGCCATCTTCAAGGTGTTCGAAAGCGTCATCGATGAGTCTCCTGTTCCTGAGGCCCACCCCATCCACTGGGCTGTTGCTCCAACTTGCGTGCGCGGATCAACCATCGCGCACCCGTGATGCTAATCGCGCGACGCGACACGGGTTCCGGATGGAACCCGTGTTTAAGAATCCGCTTAGCGAATGGGGTTAGCTATTGATTGGGCGGTTTGGGGAACTGGATGACGACGCGCTTCTGTCCGCTCGCAGGTGGCGAGAATGTGGCGCTATGCTCGCCGAGATTCGCCTGATCGAGAATCGTTGCGCTGACCTTGTAAGTGCCGTGCGGCAGCTTGAAGAGCACCCACGATCCGGAGCAATCGAACGACGCGATCTGCTTGCCGCCGCCGGAAAGCGTGACATGCGCGCCGGCCATGTACTGCGCGCCGCCGTTCGAGAACTCAATGCGGATCGGATAAGCTTTCCACGCCGGATTGTCCTGCGCCGAACCGATGCCTGTGCACACCGCCTCGATGCCGTTGAGGTTGACGGGATTGTCCATCGGCAGCGGGTCGGCCATCACCGGCCAGACGAAACCCAGAACCGTCCCTGTCGCAATCGCGCCGGCCGCCAGAATCCAGTAACGCATGGCAAATCTCCTCGAACAGTGCGGACAAGATTGTTCCCCGCTTGTGGCAACGCTGTGGCCGGACTTTGGCTGCGCGGACGCAATGTCGCGGCTCCTTCCGAAAGGTTAATGGCGGACGGATTGTCAACGGATTGTTAACGCCCGGCTCCCAGACTGTGCCGAAATGGGGCTTGGGGCGCATGAAGATTGAGGGCACAGCGCGCGCGGCTGCGCTGCGGACGGCGTCGGCCTATGGACGCCGGCTCGAGGTCGTCGAATCGGCCGGAGCGCCCGACGATGCTGCCACGGTCGCCAGCGTCGCCGGAATCCCGGAAGCAGAGTTCACCCCGCGGGTGCGCGATGCCATCACCAGGCTGATGGGCGAAGTCGATCAACTGCGCCGCGACCTCAAGCGCACGCAGACGAGGCTCGAGGAAGCCGAACGCGCCGCCGATCAGGATCACCTTCTGCCGCTGTTCAACCGCCGCGCCTTCGTTCGCGAGCTGACGCGTTCCATCGCCGTCTCGTCGCGCTATGGAACGCCGTCGAGCCTCGTCTACTTCGATCTCGACGGCTTCAAGCAGGTGAACGACACCTACGGCCACGCCGCCGGCGACGCCTTGCTGGCGCATGTCGCCCACGTCCTCACCCAACATGTGCGCGACAGCGATGTCGTGGCGCGACTCGGCGGCGACGAGTTCGGCGTCATCCTCGTGCACACCGCACAGGCGCAGGCCGAAGCCAAGGCCGCGTCGCTGGCCGCGCGGCTCGCCGAGTCGCCTGCGCTGTGGCTGGGCAAGCCGATCGACATCGCGTTTTCCTACGGCGTTCTCGAACTCACACCGGGCGACAGCGCCGACAGCGCCATGGCGCGCGCCGACGCCCTGATGTATTCGCAAAAGCGCGCCGCACGCTGAACGTCATCCTTCGAGGCTCGCTTCGCCAGCGCCTCAGGATGACGCGGCTTCATCTCCTTTGTTGCCAACTCAGGATGGCGTCACGCTGAGGTGCTCGGCGCGGCAGCGACGAGCCACGAAGCGGCTCGAAACTCATGCGATGATGTCCGGCAGCAGAGCATCTTCGATGCGCGAGATCTGGTCCTTGATCTGCAATTTTCGTTTTTTCATGCGGCCGACGGTGAGCGCATCGGTCACGCCCTGATCGCTCATCGCGGCGATCGCGATGTCGAGATCGCGATGCTCCTGCATCAGTTCGGCGAGCTTGGCGCGCAGCGCCTGCTCTTCGGCCTCGGTCATGCCCGTCCTTTGCGCGGCCGGCGGCGCCCCTTGGCGAGATCTTCGCCCCATCGCCGCACGTCGGGCCAAGTATACCCCAGAAGGTCGAGCGCGCGGCCTACCATTTGGTCCACGATGTCCGACAGCGTGTGCGGCTCGGCATAGAAGGCCGGCACCGGCGGCAGGATGATCGCGCCCATTTCCGCCAGCGCCGTCAGGGTGCGCAGATGGCCGAGATGCAACGGCGATTCCCGCACCAGGAGGATGAGCGGCCGGCGTTCCTTCAGCATCACGTCGGCCGTGCGGGTGAGCAGGTTGGTGGTCACCCCCGTCGCGATTTCCGACATGGTCCGCACCGAGCAGGGCGCCACGATCATGCCCTGCGTCTTGAACGATCCCGACGCCAGGGGCGCTGCGATATCGGCAACCGCATAGGCATAGTCGGCCTTGGCCGCGACCTGCTTCGGCGTGAGATTCGTCTCGTATCCGATGGTCATTTCGCCGGGCTTGGTGATGACCAGATGCGACTCGGCGCCGACCTCTTTCAGGGCGTCCAGTAACCGAATCCCGTAGGCCACGCCGGAGGCGCCGCTGATGCCCACGACGATTCGGTTTTTTCCTGTTTTTTCCGGGCCTTGAGTCGCCATGGGGGTGTTTAATACGCCGGTAGCAATGGCCCAAGGAGGGACGTGACAGAACGGGCCTTTGGTGGTCTAATTGTGAAGCATTTCAGACAAGAGGTGCAATCCATGGCCATGCAAGGGCACGTATCAGAGCTCAGCGAAAAACATAAGAAACTCGAAGAAGCAATCGAAGCCGAAATGGCACACCCAGACTGGGATGAAGTCCGGGTCGCCGCCCTGAAAAAAGAAAAACTCCGCATCAAAGACGAACTCCAACGCTTGAGAAGTCCCGTCCACTAGGGCTTCGCAAGACCCGTTTCAGTTTCTCCCTGTCATGCTTGGCGCGCCAGACGGCCCGCTTCGCATGACCCGCGGGAGCTGTATTTCCAAAATCTCCGAACCCGCCTCAAGTCGCCGTTTCGCTCGCCGGCGAAAGATCGCGGGCGCTGAAATGGTGCCGCGCGCGGATGAGCAGCGCCGCGGCCAGTGCCAGGAACGCGGCACCGGCCAGAAATGCAGCACCGGGGAAGATGAACGGCGCCCGCGGCGAGGTGAAATAGGCGAAGATGTCGGTCAGGATGATCGGCGACACGATCGAGGTGATGCCGCCCACGCTCGACAGCGCGCCCTGCACTTCGCCCTGCTCGTTGGACGGCACCTGCTTGGAGATGATGGCGTTGATCGCCGGCATGGCGAGCGCCATCAGCGCCCACACCAGCATCCACGGATACATCTGCCAGCCCTGG
>DATIYG010000179.1:0-6712 GCA_035517755.1 Rhizomicrobium sp.
CATTTCGGGTGGGGGCGGGTCTCGAAATCGCCCCCCACCCGGCTCGCCTCGCTCGCCGACCTCCCCACAAAGGGGGAGGTAAATCGTTAGCTTTTCACTCCGCGATCCCTGCACTAAACAGTGCACATGGGGCAGGCCGCAGCACTCGATCCGTGGCTCATCGTCTTGGCAGTCGCGATCGCCGTGATCGCGGTCACGATCCTATTGCTACGTTTCGCCCTGCGCGCGCCCTGGTGGGCTGCCGTTCCGGTGCCGTTTCTCGTGGCCGTAATCGCGACTCTTCTTCCAAACACCACAGCCGGCCAGATCGAACGGCTGGTTCTCATCCTTGTTGTCGTCTTCGGTGCGGTCATCTGGGCAAACCGCCAGCGCAGCGTGCCACTTCGTCAGGCACTGCTGTGGGGCGCGGCGATTTTCGTCGCTCTAGGAATGCTCCTCCTTCCGATCCACACACACGCGGTGAAGATCGATATGCCATCGCCGCATTTGGCACCGCGTTGAAGGCCACTCACCCCAACCCTCTCCCCCACTTCGTGGGGCGAGGGAGTATCAGGGTGATATGCCATATCCCTCGAACGTCTCCGCGATGTGCGGATCGAGCGTGGCGGCCGCATCGAGATCGCCCTGCCCGCCTTTGGCATCGCCGGATTTCGTCTTCGCGATTCCGCGCAGGAAGAGCGCCGGAGCCATCTTGAAGTCCGTATTCAGCGCGGCCGAGCAATCGGCGATCGCCTTCGTCCACGCGGCCAGGCGCACATTCACCAAGCAGCGCGCCACGAACGCAGCGCCATCCTGCGGGGCAAGCTTCAGCGCCTGATTGCAATCGTCCATCGCGTCGTCGAGGCCGCGGTTGGCGATCGCCCGCGCCCGGCAGCGCGCCGCGAAATTCGCCGATGACGGATCGAGATCGATCAGGCGGTCGTAATCGCCCACCGCATCCGCGTAATTGTTGACCATGATCTGATCGGCGGCGCGCTCCGCCAGGAGATCGGGATCGTCCTTTTTTGTCTTCAGTGCATCGTCCAGATCGGAGATGGCGCTGGTGTAGAGCGTCTGGCTTTCATAAGCCTTCGCCCGCGCCACATAGGCCCATTCGATCTCAGGTCCGCCGAGCCCGATGCCGATGACGTCGCTGCATGCCGCAATCGCGTCGTTGCCGGACGCCACGGCGCAGCGCGCGCTCACCGCCGACATCTGCGCCAACGCGACCGACGGAATGAGCAGCAATGCGGCAAGAAGCAGGGCGCGCGCAATCATCGGGGGCGACCATAGCGTTGAAGGGGTCATCACTCCACCCCGGAGAACCGAAAACGCGTCAATTTGAAAGACTGCTAAGGCGACAGGCCAAGTGCAGAATAGCGCTGCTCGATGTGCGGCTCGATGACTTTCGCCGCATCGACGTCGCGGTCACCGGCCTCACCATCGCCAGACTTCCGTCTGGCCACGCCGCGCAAGTATAGCGCCAGCGCCGAATTGGGCTGCAGATCGAGCGCGACGGAGGAATCCGCAATGGCTTCGGCGTATTTTCCCCGGCGCAATTGAACAAGTGCCCTGGTTTGCAGCGTGTCGCTGTCGTTCGGCCTCAGCTCAAGGGAGCGATTGCAATCCGCAAGCGCCTGGTCCAGTTCGCGCCCCCACACGGCGCGGATGTAACAGGCATTCGTGATGACGATCACATTCTTCGGTTCAAGCTTCTTCGCCCGATCGAGATCGGCCAGAGCATGCTCATGATCGCCCAGCTGTTCGTAGGCCATGGCGCGATTTCCAAGAAGATCGGCCAGATCCAGACCGGCACCGATGTGAATGACCTGGGTGCACATCACGATGGCAGCTTGCGGACTTACACCGTGGCCGCCCTTGCACTGCTCTATCCAATTGACCAGCCCCTGTCCGTACTGACCAAAATCGGGCGTTGTCTGGGCATGCGCCTGGCACGCCAGGAGCGACCCCGTAAACACCAATGCTGCCGAAAAACCCAGAGCGTTCATGCCAGCCACCTAAGTCAGTTTGCTACAGCCGGAACGCGAAGGCCAGTTTGCTGCGCCAGAATGGCGAGAACGGCTCCTCGTTCACGCGTTTGTTCTGTCGGGCGTGGATAAGCGTCAACCCTCCCTCAAGGGGAAGTTGAGCAATCACGCCGCAATGCTTCGCGGGTCCCCGCGGGTTCATGCGAAACAGCGCAATGTCTCCCGCCGAAAGTTGCATCAGTGGAACTTCGGACGCGCGACGTCTGAGTGCCATATATAAGGTCTCTACGCCCGTGGCTTCAGCCCAGTCCGGCGAATAGGGCGGGATCGCTTCCGGTTCCTCGCCGTGGAGCTCGCGCCAGATACCGCGCAACAGTCCGAGACAATCGCAGCCCACGCCCTTCAACGACGCCTGATGCACATAGGGCGTGCCGATCCATTGTCTGGCAATTCTGACAATCTCTTCTGAGTCCGAGGACGCGCGAGTGGCGAATAGCGAATGGCGAATAGGGGAAGGTCTCGCGGCGTGGTCTCCTGAAACAGACCTGTCAGTCATTGTTTGCTCCAACATTTGTGCATTCCCTATTCGCTACTCGCCATTCGCTATTCGCTAGTTTCCATATCTGCTGCCTCCGTCGAGAACCTGATTGGCGGACGGGTAGGACGCCACCGCATCGTTGCCGGGCATGTAGGGGAAACCACGGAAGTTCGCCGCATTGGCGAACTTCGCCTTGCAGGTGGAGAACTGCTTGTCGCATCCCGCGGTGATGGTGAACGCGTCGCCGACCTCGACGCTCTCGCTCATTGCCTGCCACAGCTCGATTGTGACCCGGCTAGCCGCCACGCCGTGGCGCTTCACTTCCATGGCGCGCGTATTGTTCGCACCACTCGACCAGGTGAGCTTGCCGCCCGCGAACCATTGATCCGCAAACCCATCCAAGCCGCTTACGAGGAAGCGTCGCTGATCGAGCACGCTTGTCGCCGTACCGGCGCCACGGAACGCCGGGTTCGTCAGATCGATGGTGCAGCGCGCATCGCCGAGATCGGCATCGCAGGAGTAACCGAAGCTGCGGCCGACCGGCTGGTTCAAAAGGTTGGCGAGGCCGCGCACCTCGGCGCTGAACGCCGCTTTCCCGCGTTTGACCTCGCCGAGATTCCCCTTGCGCATGAGGACCCGCATGTCCGGCGCCGCCCAGTTCACGCGCCAGATCTCGATGGATGCGCCATCGTAAAGGCCGGCCGCGAGATCGGTTTCGTTCAGCGTGTCGGACTTGAGTGCACCGGTGACATTCAAATTGTCGACGGCGAGGCCCAGTGTCGATTGCACTTCGCTCGCCGTGAATCCGCTGGCTGCCTCGTAGGTCACGCCGTCGAAGGCAAGCGGCACATCATGATCTGTGAAGCCCTGCACGGCGCCGTCGCCGCGCACGATCTTCCAGCACCAGCACAAGGTGGTGGTTCCGGAGTCGAGGTGGGCTTGGAGATCTTCGGATATATTTTTCATTGTGTTCCTCAGAGAGGTTCACGCGGAGGACGCGGAGTGCGTGGAGGCAAAATATTGAAGGTGCGCGAGAACGATGAAACTTGTTGGCGCGCAAAGCGCGCCAGAACAACTCATCAAATCCGTTAGGAACTCCGCGACCTCCGCGGCCTCCGCGTGAATCAGATCAGAATCTCGATCAACGGGATGGCGGGGATTTCGCCGGCTGCGAAGTTGGAGAGGTTGATCGAAAGCGAATCCGTGTCGAACCGCACGGGCGTGTCGAATTCGAAGCCGGCGGTGATGGCGGCGGCGGCCGCAGGCGCGGAGTCGAAAGTGATCAGGCCGCTCATGTTGTCGATGGTGATGCCCGATGTTTGCTCCACGCCCGCGACCGCCACGCGCACCGTGCCGGCCACGGGTTTCTTGATCGTCCGCACCCAGTTTGACGGACCGGATGTGTAGGTTTTCGCAAGCTGAAATTGCGTGGCGGTGCCGTCGCCGGTGCCGATCGCCTGGTCGAGCGGTGACACACTCGCGCCTGGCGCGCAGGATTTGAAATCGGCGAAATCCCTGAAGCGGAATCCGGTGAGGCGCCCCAGCCGCGCTTCGAAGAACGCGATCACGGAATGCAGATCGTCCAGCGTCTTCACGCCGTAGCCGACGTCGTAACGGCGGCGCGAATTGGCCCACACGGCGTTGCGCTCCTCGAAGCCCGAGCCGAGCGTGACGATTTCCGTCTTGCGCTCCGGCCCGCCGCTCGAGTGGAACGCGATGGCGGTTGGGAATTGGATTTCATGAAAGGACATCGTATTCTTCCTGATCTTCAGCCTCTCGCGGTGCTCGCATGTTTGGGGATCCGAAACCCATCGAAAAAATCTGGTTCATGGGCTATGTGCCGGCGAATTGGAAAGGCTGGGCCTTTTCGATTGGCTTGATTCTTGCCTTTAACGGCTATTTCTTCTGCGCGGGTGCCCTTGGTCTAATCTCGACGCACTTTGACTGGATCGCTCTTGGCTTTGTGTGGTTCGTTTGGCTACCGTTCGCCTGTGTTGCGGTGCGCCACACTGAAATGCGGTAGGCGCTCATGCCCACCGTGGGAAGCCAAGAAGACAGCAAGCCAAGCAACTCGAGGCCAGGAGCCTTCTTCTTGAAGCTCTTGGCCTTCGCCGCGCTTTTCTTCTGGGGCGTCCTCTGGACGTCGCGAAACTATGATGCGCCGCTGAGTTCGTTGCTCGTGAACTTGGGCTGGAATTGGGATTCCGCCGAACTGATGAGCGGGTTCATCCTCTGGGTTCTACCAGGCATGGCCGTCGTCCTCTTCCTAGAAATAATCACGCGGAGGGCGCGGAGTACGCGGAGGAAGAAGGTCGGCTGAGCGACTTAGCCTTCGTGAGCCGAGTCCTGGCGCGCAAAGCGTGCCGGCATTTCCTCTGTGTCCTCCGCGTCCTCCGCGTGATTCTCTTTCAGAGATTCCGCTGCCCTCTCGCCAACGCGCGGGAGAGCATCGCGGCGATCTGGGTCTCGGATTTGAGAAAGCTTCCCGCATCGCGCGCCTGCACGTTCATCACGATCTGCGGCCGCGCCGATCCCTGCATCGCACCATTGGGCATGATGGCGCCCGCGCTTTGCGGCACGAACAGCTCCGGCCCCTGCTCGCCGACGAGATAGGCAAGCCCCGCATCCACCGGACCGCCGCCGGCCCGCGCGCCGCTGATCGAGAACAGCGACGAGGCGAGCTGCGCGATCAATCCCTCGATCGGCTTGGCGATGAAATCCTTCACCGCGATGCGGTCGAAATCGGCGAGGATGGCGTTGACGAGGGAGTCCATCGACAGCTTGCCGCTCGTCACCGCCCGCGCGATGGTGTTGGCCACCGCGTTGAAGCTGCCGTTCACGGCGTTCTCGATCAGGTGCGCAGAGTCCGTCACCGGACCTTTGGCGAAGGCGTCGAGAGATTTGGCGATCGCGTCCAGCGCCGCGTCGAAGCCTTGCGTGTCGGGCGTGATGGTTACGGTCGTGGTGGGCATGGTGTGTACTCCGCAATTGGCGGTGTGAAGGGACGAATAGCGAGTAGCGAGTAGCGAATAGGGGACGCTAAACCGCTCGTTCATTCCCTATTCGCTACTCGCCATTCGCTATTCGCGATCAATCGGGAAACATCGTCATCATCGTCTGCAACTCACCGCGTGAGAGCGGTACGTTGCGGCGGGCACCTTTCTTCATTGCGAAGCCGTCAACAGCGGCGCGCCATTCGGGCAGCGACATCGCCCAGAAAACATCCGGCGCGATTCCCATCACACCGATGCCGAAGGCGACGATGCGCTGCCAGCCAAAGGGCTTTCCTTCGCCTCCCCTCCGCCGCTCGTCAAAGAGGATTCACGCGGAGACGCGGAGGTCGCGGAGGCAGATGACAATCCCGCATTCGCAAACGCCTCAGCGATGGCGCGTACGATCGCGCCCAGCTCGACATCCAGGCTCATGATCTCGTCGGCCGAGATGTCGTGGCCGCCGCCGCGCAGCAGCGCCGACGCCACGATCGCGATATCCGATGTCGCGAGCGATTTCAGCCGTGTTCCGATCTCGCTGAGCGACGCGATGTTGAGGCCGTCCTCGATTTCGGCCAGCGCGCCGAGCGTCAGTCGCATCGTGTAGCGCTTGCCGGCGACGGCGAGTTCAGCGTCGCCGCGGATCTTGTTGGGCATTTTGTTGTTCCTTCGTCACGACGCGAATAGCGAATGGCGAATAGTGAATAGGGTTTCGCGATGTCGAAGCCGCTCCACTCGCTACTCGCTACTCGCTACTCGCTATTCGCCATTCGCGGTTTCAGATGGGCGTGAACGTCAGCGCACCGGCGCTTTGCAGCGACAGCGAGATCTTCACTTCGCCGTCATACGGGCCTTCGTATTGCAGCGACGCGATCTGGAATGCGCCCTGGATCGTGCCGAAATTCGGGATCACGATCTGGAAGTCCGGCGCGGCCTGGTTGAAGAAGGCGGCACGCAGGCTTTCGTCGCTCGCCGCATCCTTGAACACGCCGGAGCCGGAGAACGCGGCCGACTTCACACCGGCGCCAGCCAGCAGCTCGCGCCATTGGTTGACGGAATCGGCATTGGTCACGTCGACGGTGGTTGCATTGAACGTGAACGTCGTGGCGCGCAGGCCCGCGACCGTGTTGAAGGTTTCCGGCGAGCCGCCGTCGCCGATCTTGACGAGCAGTTCCCTGCCCGGTTGTGCGGACATTGTGTCTTCTCCGTTTGGGATG
>DATIYG010000180.1:0-2397 GCA_035517755.1 Rhizomicrobium sp.
TCGAGGCCGGCGCTGACGGCATTCTTCTCCGCGTCCTCGAGCCATGGCGCGCGCGCCGGGGAATCCGGCAGAAATTTGAAAACGGCGAAGGCCAGCAAAGAAGCGGGCAAGCCCTGGATCAGAAACACCCATTGCCAGCCGTGAAGACCGCCCATGCCGTCCAGTCCGAGAATGAGGCCGGAGAGCGGTCCGCCGATGATCCCGGCAAGCGGAATGGCGCTGCTGAACATGGCGGAATACCGCCCGCGCAGGCGCTTGGGGAACCACAGCGTCAGATAGAAGATCATGCCCGGAAAGAAGCCGGCCTCCGCGACGCCCAGCACAAAGCGCACGATGTAGAACGTGTGCGCGTCGCGCACGAACGCATTCGATGCCGAAATCAAACCCCAGATCAGCAGGATGGCGGCGGTCAACCGTCGCGCGCCGACGCGCTCGATCAGGACTGTCGCCGGCACCTGAAACAGGAGATAGCCGATGAAGAAGATGCCGGAGGCGAAACCGTAGACGGATGGAGAGAACCCCAGATCCTTGTTCATCGTGAGGGCGGCGAAACCCACATTCGATCGGTCGATGAAATTCACGACGTAAAGCAGCATCATGAGCGGGATCAGCCGCCATGCGCATTTCGTGAAGACGCGTTCTTGTTCAGCCAAACCGCCGCCCCTGCCGGCCACACCGTATCATGAGATTCAGAATTTCGATGATGGAATTCCGCTGGGCCAAGCCCACTCATCATGTGCGCGATCTAGGGTATCGCCCGCAAGTTGCGCTTCGAACGCAGTGAGTCCCGACTCTAGTTTTTCACGCGGAACACCGTTCCAGCGTTGCTCGCGCCTGGACACAGGTCTTGGGCTCGGGAGAACACGTCTTGGGAAATAGCGAACGCCGGCGGCGGAGGAGTGCCCGAGAGCAGAACCAACCGGTCAGTCACGGCACCATACAAACCGGATCGAGATCGCCTATCTCTGGTCGCGCCGCTTCGGGTCCATCATCAGCCCGCCTTCGTAGGCCACGATCCATTCGAGCTTGCCGCCGACGCGCTTGTTCTTCACCAGCACGTCGGGATCGACCGCAAAGACATCGTCGCCCTGATAGCGCAGCACGCCGAGAGCCTTCTTCTTGCCTGGCAGGCCGAACGCGAGCTTCCCGTTCTGGACGAATATCTTGACGTCGCCGTCGTCCGACCGGTAGATGCCCACATAATCGGACAGCCGGGGCGCGGGTTTGTCCGAAATGGTGGCAGGGATGTTCAGGAGTGCGCGCGCGATGGCCGTCGAGATCGTGTTCGCCGACGCGTCGCCTTCGGTGTCGACGAGTACGGCGATCGTCAGGTCCTCGCCAGGAAAATACTTGAGGACCGCCTTGAAGCCTCCTCCGCTGCCCGTGTGTCCCATCACGCGGTGCCCGCCGAGATCGCCGAGACGCGTGCCAAAGCCGTAGTCGATGACAACCCCGTCGGCGAGGCGGGTGGGCGAGGTCATCGCCACGAATGTTGCGGGCCTGAGCAGACCACCATGCTGCAGCGCCTGTTCCCAGATGAGAAGGTCGCCGACCGTCGAACAGACGCTGCCGCCCGCGAACGCGTTCTCCCAGGCGATTGCCTTCGCCGCGATCACCTTGCCGGCACGGACCTCGTGGCCTTGCGCTGCACACCCATTGGACGAATGGTTCATCCCCAGGCGGCGGAACAGGGCGCCGATGTAGGCGCCATAGGACTGCCCGCTGACGCGCTCGACGATCATGCCAAGCAGATAGAATCCGGTATTGTCATAGCGCCAGCTTGTGCCTGGTGCGAAGTCGTTCCTGTGGTTCGTAACCAGCGCCAGGATCTGCGCGTGCGAAAGGCTGCGACCAGCGAGCGAATCAAATACCGGAAGCGAAGTGAAGCTCGGGATGCCGGACGTCTGGTTGAGCAGGTTGCGCACCGTGGCGCCGCGACCCTTCATCTCCGGCACGTATTTCTCGACCGGATCATCGAGGTGCAGCTTGCCTTCGTCCACCAGCAGCAGGATCGCGGCGGACGTGATGTTCTTGCTGATGGAATCGATGTGCGAGACGGTGCCGGCATTCATGTCGCCATAGCCGCGAAGGGCGACAACATGGCCGCCGCGCATCACGCCGACGGAGAAGCCCGCAACCGGGGACGCCTTCATCGTCTTGTGCGCGATGTCGTCGATCGCGTCGGCGTGGGCGATGTCGAACATCGCTGCCGCCGCAATGGCGTAATGGATGAATTTGCGCATCCGCCCCCTCTGTCCTAAACAGAATCCCCGCCACGGAGTCTAGCATGATCGGCCGGTTGAACCATGTCGCCATCGCAACCAGGGATGTGAAGAAGGCAGCGCAAGTCTATCGCGCCACCTTGGGCGCGAAAGTGTCGGAGCCGGTGCCATTGCC
>DATIYG010000181.1:0-12468 GCA_035517755.1 Rhizomicrobium sp.
ACGCCGCCCTTCATCACGAACTGCACATGTTCGAGCTGACGGACATCGGCCAGCGGATCGCCGCCGACCGCAACGATGTCGGCGAAATGGCCGGGCTGCACGGCGCCAATGTCCTTGGAGTCGCCGATGAGATCGGCAGCCGAACTGGTCGCAGCCCAGATGGCGTCGATCGGCTTCATGCCGGCCTGTACCATCAGCGCGAATTCCTGGGCGTTCTGGCCATGCGGCACGAGTCCCTGATCCGTGCCGAACGCGATCTTCACGCCCGCCAGGTAGGCGTCGTGCAGATTTTTCTGGATGCGCGGCGCCACAGCCAGCGCTTTCGCCGCGGATGACGGATTGAGCTGCTCCGGGTGGGTCTTGGCAAGGATGTAGACCGCGTGGGCAATCAGCATGGTCGGAACGAGATAGGTGCCATGCTGCTTCATCAACTGATAGCTGGAAGCATCGCCGAAGCTGCCATGCTCGATGGAATCGACACCAAGCCGCACCGCGGCGTTGATCGCGTCGCGGCCGTGGGCGTGAGCGGCAACTTTCATGCCCAGCGAATGGGCGGTGTCGATCACGGCCTTGATCTCGTCGTCGGCCATGAGCTGAAGATTGGGGTTGTCACCGATGGAAAGCACACCGCCCGACGGCATGATCTTGATGAGATCGACGCCTTGGCGCCGGTGTTCGCGAACTACGCGGCGTGCGTCCTCCGCACTGTTGACGATGTTGTCCTTCCATTCCGGATTTGAGAGTTCGGGACTAAGACCATTGGCGCTGTCATTGTGGCCGCCCGTCGGACCAAGCGGGGATCCCGAGACCCACATGCGCGGGCCTTCCACGATGCCCTTGTTGATCGCATTGCGCAGTGCCACCACAACCCCGGTGGCGGCGCCGACATCGCGCACGCTGGTGAAACCGGCGAGCAGCGTGTTGCGCGCATAGGCGGTCGAGCGGACGGCAGAATCAAAGTCCGTCAGCGTCACGGCCTCGGCAACGGGGTTGCCACCATCGAACTGGCTGGTCACGTGCACATGGCAATCGATCAACCCTGGCAACACCGTCGCCTTGGACAGATCGATGAGATCGGCGCCCTTCGGCGGCGCCGCAAAGCCGGGTTGCACGCGCGTAATGCGGTCGTCATGGATGAAAATGGAAACCTGATTCTGCGGCGCCTTGTTCACGCCGTCGATCAGCCGCCCGGCGTGGATCACCACGTCCTTGCCAAAGGCCGGCATTGCCGCCGCCGCGAACGCCGCGGCCATCAAAATCCGTACGCTGAACGATGTCATGACTGCCCCGCCCTCGCTTTGCGTCAGACGCTAATCGGCATTGCCGCGCAATACAAACCTCCGCTGGCCTAAACCATCCGGACCGTTCAACGTTATGCATCCTGATTCTCAAGGTCAGCGCCGCATGTTGAACACCTGCTCTCCGACCGGATCGCCGCTGTGGGTGGACCTGCTCAACCCGAGCGAGGACGAAATCGCCAGGGTCCAGTCGGAGTGGAGAGTTCGCATTCCATCGCGCTCCCAACTCGAGGAGATCGAGTCCTCCAGCCGCCTGTCGATTGACGATGGCTGGATCCATCTCAACATGCCGATTCTTGCGCATGAGGGCGAGGAGGCGCCTACCGCGCTCGGTTTCGTGCTGTCGAAATCGGTCCTCATTACCGTTCGTTTCACCCACATCTACGGCTTTGACATCGCCATGGCGCGCTTCAAGCGGGACGGCGAGGCGAAAAGCAGCGTGGAAATCTTCGCCTCTCTTATCGAAGGCATGACCGATTACGTCGCGGACTCGCTGGAGGCGATCAGCGCGAAGTTGAACGCCGAGTCACGCCGTGTCTTCCGCAACTACGGCACCCAGCGCCAGCACAACATCGCGCGTTCGAACAGGGTCCTGAAGCAGATACTTGTCTCCGTTGGTGTTGCCGGCGAGAAGCTGTCGGAGATTCGCGAAGGCCTTCTCGCGCTCGAACGCATCATTCCCTACAGCCTCGACAAGGGGAAGGAATGGATCGCGGCAGACATTGTCGAGCGGCTCAAGACCGCGCTGCAGGATGTGCAGTCGCTCGGCGATTTCGAAATTCACCTGTCGAACAAGGTGCAGTTTCTGCTCGATGCCGTTCTGGGATTTATAAACACAGAACAGAACGACATCTTCAAGGTGTTGACGATCGTGTCCGTGGTCGGCATTCCGCCGACTTTCTTCGCCAGCATGTGGGGCATGAACTTTCACCACATGCCGGAGCTTCTGTGGCCGGACGGCTATTGGCTTGCGCTTGGCGTCATTGCTGTTAGCACGGTCCTGCCGGTCGCGTGGTTCAAGTGGCGCGGCTGGTGGTAGCCGGTTGCGATTCCTGACGAATTTGTTAGTTTCCACGACAGGTTGGCGCGGCCGTTCGGCTGAGCCGGGGGGAACTCTCAAATTCACGAAGGGGATGAACATGCGGTTTGCTGCATTGCTGGCCACATCGGCCATGGCGGTTCTGGCTTCCACGATTGCCGTGCAGGCGGAATCCATCCGCGAGAAGACGGAGCGGAAAGAAGCGGACATCCCGACCTGCGGAAAGAATCTCGGGACGATCGCGATCCGCGAGCCGGATCACAATTGGTGGACCGATCTCAACCTCGCTTCGCCGGAAGTTTTGCTGAAAGTGTTCGTGCGCAAGTCCGGATGCTTCACACTGGTCGATCGCGGCAAGGGATTCGAGATGGCGCAGCAGGAGCGCGCGCTCGCCAGCGGCGGCGATCTGCGGCAGGGCTCGAATATCGGCAAGGGCCAGGTGAAGGCAGCCGACTACATTCTCGTCCCGGATATCGCATCCAAGAATTCGGATGCCGGCGGCACCAATATCGGCGGCATCATCGGCGGATTTGTCGGCCACGGCGCCGGCGCCATCCTGAGCAACATCAACATTCACAGTTCGACGGCGGATGTGGTGCTGTCGATCGTCGATGTGCGCACCAGCGAAGACGGCCCGATTGCCGAAGGCCATGGCTCGAAGACCGATGTCGGATTCGGCGTCGGCGGCGGCTGGGGGAGCTGGGGCGCGTTCGGCGGCGCCGGCGTGTCGAGCTACACCAACACCGATATCGGCCAGGTCGTGACGCTTGCCTACATCGACGCCTACACCAAGCTGGTCGGTCAGATGGGCGGAATGCCCGGCGCCAACGACTCAACCGCGTCCGCCGAAGCGGGATCGCAGGCTGTGTCCATGACGAAACCGGGCCGGATGTTTGTCAGCCCATCGGTCAAGGCGAAGGTCGTTCGCGCACTGGAACCGGGCATGATGCTTTATCCCACGGGCAACAAGGATGGTGTGTTCTGGGAAGTGAAAGACGAACTCGGCAATCAGGGCTGGGTGTCGTCGCTGACCTTCGAACTGGCGAAGTAGCCGGACTCACGACAGGTTGCGGCCCATGGCGAGGTACTTCTCCCGTCGCTGACGGCGCAGCTCGTCCGGCGGGAGATTGTGCATCTCGTTGAGCGCTCGCGCGACGGTTTCGCCGACCGCTTCAATCGCCGCATCCGGTGCGCGATGGGCGCCGCCTGGCGGCTCGGGAACAATGCCGTCGATCACCTTCAGATCGAGCAGGTCTTGCGCCGTAATGCGCAACGCAGCGGCCGCATCCTGGGCTTTGTCCGAGCTGCGCCACAGGATCGAGGCACAGCCTTCCGGCGAGATCACCGAATAGATGGCATGTTCCAGCATGTAGACGCGGTTCGCCACCGCGATCCCGAGCGCGCCGCCCGACATGCCTTCGCCGATGATCATGCACACGAACGGAACGGTGAGCGCGAGACTCGCTTGTGTCGAACGCGCGATGGCTTCCGCCTGCCCGCGCTCCTCCGCACCGACGCCGGGATAAGCACCTTGCGTGTCAGCAAACGAAATCACGGGTAGCTCAAAGCGATCGGCCATCTCGAACAGCCGCTGCGCCTTGCGATAGCCTTCGGGCATCGCCATGCCGAAATTGTGCTTGAGGCGGGACTTGGTGTCGTTGCCCTTCTCCTGCCCGACGATGGCCACCGGTTGTCCGCGGAACCGTCCCAAGCCGGCGACGACGGCGCGATCCTCGCCATACACGCGGTCGCCGGCGAGCGGCGTGAAGTCGTCGATCAGCCCCGACACGTAGTCGGAGAAATGCGGTCGCGCCGGATGACGCGCCACCAGGGCCTTCTGCCATGGTGTTAGCTTGGCGTAGGTGTCGCGGATCAACTGGTCCGCCTTCGCCTGCAGCCGCGAAACATCGTCCTCGATCTCCATGGCCGGATCCTGCGAGGCCAATTGCCGGAGCTCGACAATCTTACCCTCAAGATCAGCAATGGGTCGCTCGAATTCGAGATAGGCGTGCATGGGGTGTGGCGCGTGCGGGTCTGGGAGGTCAGAGGGACGAAAGTGGCTATCGCTCCTTGCCCTGTCAATCAGGCCTAATTGTGTTGGATTAACGACTCGAGGTCTTGGCGCGGTTGGCCCTCGCCAGCGGGTGGGCCGATTCAACGACGCCACGCAGCCGGTCGCCGGCAACGTGGGTGTAGATCTGCGTGGTGCTGATGTCGGCATGCCCGAGGAGTGTCTGGACGCTGCGCAGGTCAGCGCCACCCTCGACCAGGTGGGTCGCAAATGCATGGCGCACGACGTGCGGCGAAAGCTTGTCCGGATCGATGTTCGCCTTCATGGCCAATTCCTTCAGCAGCTGATGACAGCGGCGGCGCGTGAGATGTCCCTCAGCGCCCCACGAGGGAAACAGGAACCTGCTCTCGCGAGCACCCGACGGAAGAAACTCCGAGCGCACCTTGAGGTATGCCGCGATGGCCGATGCAGCACTTTTGTTGAGGGGCGCCAGACGCTCCTTCTGTCCTTTGCCCATGACAAGCAGGAACCCATTGCGGCTCTTCGCGGCGGACAGCGGCAGGCTGACCAGTTCGGACACACGCAAGCCCGACGCGTAAAGCAGTTCCAGAATGCAAACGAGGCGGGCGCCTTCCGCGGTCCTGTTCTCTTTCGCCTTTTCGATCAGCGCTGCGATATCATCCAACGACACGATCTTCGGCAACGGGCGCGAGCGGCGCGGCGCATCGATCGTGGAGGTGGGATCGTCCGTGCGCACACCCTCTGCATAAAGGAACGCAAAAAACTGCCGAAGCGACGAAAGCCGCCTCGCTTGCGTTGCGACCGACAGGTCCGCAAGCGATGCCAGATACCGCTTCACCCCGGCCGCCGGAACGGCGCGCAGATCGGAACCGCCTCCGGCGAAATCGACCAGATCGCGGCGATAGGCGTCGAGCGTGTTGGGTGATGCGCCGCGTTCCGCGCTCATCATGTCCAGGAAGCGCTCGATCAGCCGTGCCGCATCGCCCGCGAGTGGTGGCCGCCCGGAAGCGTCCGGTCCGTCAGCTCGGGAAGCGCGAGTTCGGGAGGACTTCGCGGTAGGTGTGGTGCGGCGGCGAGAGCGTGCTGGCATAGATGCCGAGTCCGACGGCTCCGAGAATCAGGAGAACGAGGATCGCGAGGAAAATCCGGGCTGTCCAACCCATGCCGCTGTCCTGGCTGCGCAGATAGCGTGTGCTCATGGCGCCGTTGTGACGGAAACCGGTCATTGGATGCAAGGTGTTGGCAGGCGGCAATTTGCCCTGTAAGCGAAAGTTCCATGGTGCGTTTGAAGCAGACCGTTGCGCTGGTCGGCATGATGGGAGCCGGCAAGAGCTCGCTGGGCCGCAGGCTCGCGGGCCGGCTCAATGTCCCGTTCAGGGATGCGGATTCCGAGATCGAAGCCGCCGCCGGATGCTCCGTCAACGAGATCTTCGACCGCTTTGGCGAACCCGGATTCCGCGATGGCGAGCGAAAAGTCATCGCCCGATTGCTGGGAGAACCCCCGCATGTCCTGGCGACGGGGGGCGGCGCGTTCGTCGATGAAGAGACCCGGGGCCGGATCAAGGCAACCGCACTCTCCGTCTGGATCAACGTGCCGATAGACGTGCTGATCGAGCGTGTCGGCCGCCGCGAAACGCGTCCCCTGCTCCGCCAGGGCGATCCGCGCGAGATCATGATGCGGCTGCTGGCAGAGCGCGAGCCGACCTACGCCGAAGCCGATCTCACGATCGACAGCGAGGACGCGCCGCACGGCGCCGCGGTCGAGAAAATTCTCGCAGCGCTGCGCCAACGTGGGATGCTGGCCGAATGAGCGAGGTCATCTCCGTCGCGCTCGGCGATCGCAGCTACGACATCCATGTCGGGACGGGACTGATCGAGCGAGCGGGTGTGCTGCTCAAGCCGCTTGGGCACGGTGCCGTTCCGGTCGTGACCGATGAGACCGTCGCAAGGCTCCATCTCGATCGGTTGCTGAGTTCGTTGCGCGGCAGCGGGATCGACGCCAGGCCGGTCGTCATTGCGCCCGGCGAAGCCTCGAAGACCTTTGCCACCCTCGAATCGCTGCTGAGAACGTTCCTCAGCATGAATGTGGACCGGAGCGGATTGATTGTCGCCTTCGGCGGCGGCGTGGTCGGCGACCTGACCGGCTTCGCGGCCGGCATTCTTAAGCGCGGTGTCGGCTACGCGCAGATTCCGACCACGCTACTGGCACAAGTCGATTCGTCAGTTGGCGGCAAGACGGCGGTCGACATGCCGGAAGGCAAGAATCTTGTCGGCGTCTTCCACCAGCCGAGGATTGTGCTGGCCGACACGGCCCTGCTCCGCACGCTGCCGCGGCGGGAACTCCTCGCCGGCTATGCCGAGGTCGTCAAATACGGCGCGCTCGGAGACGCAAGTTTCTTCGCGGGGCTTGAAAAGAATGGAGCCCAAGCGCTTTCAACCAATGAAGAAAAACTGGCGTACCTTGTGGGCCATTCGTGCCGCATGAAGGCGGCAATCGTCGCGGCGGACGAGCGCGAGTCGGGCGGGCGTGCACTCCTCAATCTGGGCCACACTTTCGGTCACGCGATCGAGGCGGCCTGTGGCTATTCCGACCGGCTGTTGCACGGCGAGGCTGTCGCCATCGGGATGGTTCTGGCGTTTCGACTGTCGCAGCGCCTCGGATATTGTGCGCCGAGGGATACCGACCGGCTCGTCGCACATCTCAAGGCCGTAGGCCTTCCGGTCCGAATCGCCGATGTCCCCGGCGCCAGCCTTCCCGTCGGCGATATCCTCGCCCACATGAAGCAGGACAAGAAGGCGCGCGATGGCAGGCTCACCTTCGTGCTTGTGCACCGGATCGGCGAGGCCTTTCTCGCCTCCGACGTTCCCACTGCCGCGGTCGAGGCCGTTCTCGCGGAGTAGCCCGTTGCCTCTATACTGGATTCGCGGCCGCTGATGGCCGCCACGGGAACTTTCGTGCCATGTCGCTCGCACTCTTTTTCTTCGTCATCATCGTCCTGATTGCCGTCTCGGGCTTCTTCTCGGGTTCGGAAACGGCGCTCACCGCCGTCTCGCGGGCTCGCATGCATCAGCTCGAGAAGGAAGGCTCGCGGGCAGCGCGTGAGGTAAACCGGCTGGTGGCCGACAAGGAGCGGATGATCGGCGCCATCCTGTTCGGCAATACCTTCCTCAACATCCTCATTTCATCCCTTACGACAGAGGTGCTCGCCGCAAAGTATGGCGAGCGGGCGATTGCCATCACGGCCGTGGTGATGACCTTTGTGCTCCTGGTGTTTGCGGAGGTCTTGCCGAAGACCCTTGCCATCGCCCGAACCGACCGTTTTGCGCTGAACGTCGCGTGGCTGCTGCGCATAACCGTCGGCCTGCTCGCGCCGATTGTAGGCCTCGTGCAGCGCTTGGTGTGGGCGTTGCTCGGCCTTGTCGGCGTGCGTCACACGGAGACCGAGCCCGTTGTCGAGCCGCACCAGGAAATCCGCGGCACGGTCGAGGTCCATCACCAGGCCGGCGGCGTCGAGCGCGAGCACCGCGACATGCTGAGTGGCGTACTGGATCTGCGCGAGCTCAAGGTCGGCGATGTGATGGTGCACCGCAAGAATATGATCGCCATCGATGCCGATTTGTCATCGCAGCAGATGTTCGATGAGCTGCTTGCCGCCAACCATTCCCGCGTGCCGCTGTTCCGCGGGGCGTCGGACAACATTGTCGGCATCCTGCACACCAAGGACGTGATGCGCGAATTTGTCGAGCGCAAGGGTTCGCTGGATGGGCTGAACCTGGCGAAGTTGGCCACACCACCGTGGTTCGTGCCCGACACCACGACGCTAGAGGAACAGCTGGCGGCGTTCCGCGAGCGGCGGTCCCATTTCGCATTGGTCGTCGATGAATACGGCGCGATCCAGGGACTCATCACGCGGGAAGACATTTTCGACGAGATATTCGGCGACATTCCCGACGAACATGAGGACGCGATCCGCGGGGGAATTCGTCCGCAGGCCGACGGTTCCTACATCGTGGAGGGTGCGACGCCGATCCGCGAGTTGAACCGCGAGCTCGACTGGAACCTCCCCGACGAAGAAGCCACGACGATCGCAGGCCTCGTCATCCACGAGGCGCGCACCATTCCCGACGCACGCCAGCGGTTCTCCTTCTACGGATACAAATTCGAAATCCTGCGCCGTCAGCGCAACCAGATCACTGCGCTGCGCATCGTTCCGCCGCAGAAGCAGACGGTGAACCTCTCCTAGCGTTCGCCCGGCGCGAGCGTCGTCAGGGCAAGCGCGTGAATTTGGTCGCGCAGTTCGCCAGCCAGCACCTCATTCACGCGACGATGGCGTTCCACGCGATTCATCCCTTCGAACGCGGAAGAAACGATCCGAACGCGGAAGTGTGTTTCGCCGCCCGGCCGGCTTCCCGCATGGCCGGCGTGCTTTGCACTCTCGTCCTCGACCGACAATTCCACCGGCGCGAACGCCGCGCTCAGCTTCTGTGCAATGGTGTCTGCGGTGCCCATAGGCGAGTCCCTGGCGCTTTTGACGTGGTATCCCACGCATCGTATTATTCTACATCTAGGCAATCAGTGGGGAGGGGGGCAGTGTTGAATTTGCGAATCCTGGCGCTTGCGGGTGGCGTTGCGCTCATTCCCATGCTGAATGCCGGAGCAAGCGGCTCGAATCTGCCAACCCTGGTTTCGCCGTCCCTTCACATTCAGACTACCAAAGGAATGCAGGGACGGTTTGCGGTGTTGCCGGCCAGGCAGTTCAGCCTGCCGACCGCACTATCGCAGTCTGCTGCTGCGGCAACAATTCCCCTCTGGTCGCGGCATATAACCTCCGGGGGAACGAGCTACCTTTATTCGATGGTCGGCCGTAACCCGTTTGTCGCCCAGACGCAGCAAACGACCGACATCAGAGCCGTAGTGATTCCGATCAAATTGACTTTTCAATCGTTTGGAAATGCCACGTTTGATCCAAACCAGAAAGATCCCACGTGTTCGCCTGCGGGGACAGCGTCTGGATTGGTAAGCGCATCACCTCTTTTCAATCCCATAGCGGGATATCCTGGAGGCACCTACATTGGTACCGGCGAGTATGTCGATCTATTCCAACGTGCCAACTACTTTACGCAGACGAACTCCGGCGGCATCAATCCGGACTATCATGTCAACCTCGTCTATACCCGTGCCTCCGAGGTCCCGGTAAATGTGAGCGGCGGAGACGTGGTGCCCGGAACGTGTGGCAACATCGGGCTGATGGATTTCAGCACCTGGGACAATTACCTCCAGACAGTGCTTTTTCCGGCGCTTGCCGCCGCGACCCCGAAACTCGCGCCGCCCACCAGGCTTGCCGTCATCCTTCTCTATAACGTCGTTCTTTACGAGGGCACGACAAGCAATTGCTGCATCTTGGGATACCACAGCGCATTCAATGATCCGGCGTATGGCGGCGCCTTTCACACATACTCAAGCGTCGAGTTCGACACCAATCGCTCGTTTAGCGGCGTCAGCGACACGTCTGCAATGAGCCACGAAATCGCGGAGTGGATGGACGATCCCTCCGGCGCCAATCCCACGCCGAGTTGGGGCAATATCGGTCAGGTGAGCGGTTGCCAGGCCAATCTCGAGGTCGGCGATCCGCTGTCCGGCACACTGGACCAGATCTACATGTCCTCGAACGGCTATACCTATCACGTTCAGGACCTGGCATTCACATCGTGGTTCTACCGGCAAAAGAATTCGACCGGCGTGAACGGTTGGTACTCGCTGTTGGGCAACTTTCTCACGTTTTCTGAGCCCTGCTAGCAGAAACACACGTCCATGCGGTGTAGGCGCGCCGGATGCGCTGCTTGACCAATTGTGTCGTCAGATCGAATTGAACTCGTCCCTCGTTCGGCGGCGGAAAAATTGGCCGCAACGAATGTCAAGCATTTCATTTTCTTGTTTTTTTAGACTTCAGCCCCATAATCGAGCGATGGGAAGAACGCAATCCGAGCCGCGCTTCAAGAAGGACATCCGGATCAAGCCGGAGGCTCCGCCGCCGCCGAAGGTGGTGCGCAACTGCGCGCGCGCCGATTGCGAGAAACAGGGAACGCATCAGGTTCCCAAGGCGCGTGACAATCTCAACGAGCACCTGTGGTTCTGTTTGGAACACGCCCGGGCGCACAACGAATCCTGGGACTATTTCCGCGGCATGAGCGAGGCCGAGATCGAAGCATTCCGCGAGGCGGCTATCACAGGCCACAGGCCGACCTGGCCGCTTGGCAAGCGCAGCGCGCGGCCCCGCGACGGGCAATGGTCGCACCATTTGGCCGATGGGTTCGGGGTGTTTGGCGACACTGCCGAGAGGCCAAAGCCGCGGCCCCCCGAGCGGCGCATATCGGACCTGCAATCGCGCGCGCTGGATGTGCTCAATCTTGACGCTACCGCCACCTTGCACGAGATAAAGGCGCGGTATAAGGAACTCGTAAAGCGGTTTCATCCCGACGCGAACGGTGGCGATCGGGGCGCTGAAGAGCGTCTGAAGCAGGTTATCAAGGCTTACGGCGTGCTGCGCGCGTCGGGGTTGACCTAGAGGGCGCCAGCGCCCTTGCCGCAAGCGGCGGTACCCCGAGAGTGAAAGCCCATCCATTATGGACACGCAGCCTCAAGGTCTCGATCCAGCGTTCGTTCCGGACATCACCGTCGATGTGAAGGAGACATTCGGCATCGATGCCAGGATGAAGGTGCCGGCCTTCTCGCGCGGCAATGAATATGTCCCGGACCGCGATCCCGCCTATCGCTTCGACCGCGACACGACGCTGGCCATTCTTGCGGGCTTCGCCTTCAACCGGCGCGTGATGATCCAGGGCTATCACGGCACCGGCAAGTCCACCCACATCGAACAGGTCGCCTCGCGCCTCAACTGGCCCTGCATCCGCATCAACCTCGACAGTCACATCAGCCGCATCGACCTGATCGGCAAGGATGCGATCGTGCTGAAGGACGGCCAGCAGGTCACGGAATTCCGCGAGGGTCTTCTGCCGTGGGCGCTTCAGCATCCGGTGGCTTTGGTGTTCGACGAATATGATGCCGGCCGGCCCGATGTGATGTTCGTCATCCAGCGCGTGCTGGAAGCGCAGGGCAAGCTCACCCTGCTCGATCAGAACCGCGTGATCCGGGCGCATCCTGCCTTTCGCCTGTTCTCGACCACGAACACCATTGGATTAGGCGACACCACCGGCCTTTATCACGGCACGCAGCAGATCAATCAGGGCCAGATGGATCGCTGGAACATCGTCACCACGCTGAATTACCTGCCGCACGACAACGAAGTGAACATCGTGCTGGCGAAGGTGCCGTCCTACGCGGCCACAGCCGAAAAGAAGAAGCAGATTTCGGCGATGGTTCGTGTGGCCGACATGACCCGCAACGCCTTCATCAACGGCGATCTCTCGACCGTGATGAGCCCGCGCACCGTGATGACCTGGGCCGAGAACGCCGAAATCTTTGGCGACATCGGTTTCGCCTTCCGCCTCACCTTCCTGAACAAGTGCGACGAGCTCGAGCGGGCCAGCGTGGCCGAGTTCTACCAGCGCGCGTTCGGAGAAGAGTTGCCGGAAAGCGCAGCCAAGGTTCTCGTTGCATGAAGCCGGACAATCCGGCTGAACCGTTCAAGCGTGCCGTCGGCACTGCGGTTCGAGCCCTCGCCGGCGAGCCGGAGCTGGAAGTCAATTTCTCCGCCGAGCCACCGGCGTTACGCGGCAAGAAGGCGCGGCTCCCCCTGCCTTCGCGCAACCTGCCGCCGGATGAAATCGCCATCGTGCGCGGCGCCGGCGATGCCTATGCGCTGAAGCTCGCCTACCACGAAGACAAGATCCATCAGCAGTTTCGGCCGGCTTCTGCCGACAGCGCCGCCGTGTTCGAAGCGGCTGAGCAGGCACGCGTCGAGGCGATCGGATCACTTGCGATGAAAGGCGTGTCCGACAACCTCGCCGCCAATCTCGAAGCCCGCTACAGCGCGCGCGGACTTGCAAAGGTTCGTACCCGCGAAGAGGCGCCACTCGCCGACGCGGTCGCCATGATGGTGCGCGAAAAGCTCACCGGCGAAGCGCCGCCGGAAAGCGCA
>DATIYG010000182.1:0-8342 GCA_035517755.1 Rhizomicrobium sp.
CCATAGTACAGAAGATGCCCCCCGTCGAGTACGGGAATTGGAAAAAGATTGACCAGTCCGATGCTTACCGAAAGGACAGCGATCAGAAAGATCAGGTCGTACGGTCCATTGGCCGCCTGCTGGCGGGTCGCCTGCGCAACCTCGAAAATGCCGTGCAGCTGGCTGCCGTTGGAACGTCCCGTGAAGATGCGGCCGATGTAGCGGAACGTGAGATCGACCCTCAACCATGTCTGCTCGGCCCCGATCTCGACGGCCTCGCCTGCCGAGACCGGGGTATAGATGACATTGCGCGGATCATTGAGTGGAGCGATGCCCAGGCCGCGAACGGTAACCTTGTCGCCAAAAACATCGGTGGTCTGGAATTCATGCGGCGCCGCGGAAACGTGCAACGCGCGTCCGTTGCGAAGCAGCGAAAGATCCACCGCTCCACCCTTCTTCTGCCAGATCAGGGAGCGCATGGAGTCGAAGGTCGTGACCTTCTTGCCGTCGATCGCGGTGATCTTGTCGCCTGTGTGCAATCCCGCCTGTGCCGCCGCGGAATGCGGCGTGATGTCGCCGATGATGGTCCCGGGCGACGGCAGGCCGACAAAAGTAAACAGCGCGGCGAACACCGCGATGGCGAGAACGAAATTTGCGATCGGTCCGGCAGCGACGATCAGCACCCGCTGATAAAGCGGCTTGCAGGGAAACGCGACGGCGCGTTCCTCCGGCGTCATGCGCTCTTCCAGTTCGTGGTCGGGCGTGCTGGCCGCGGTCGCGTCGCCGAAGAACTTCACGTAGCCGCCGAGCGGAATCCACGAAATCTTCCACTGCGTGCCCTGGCGATCCTTCCACTTTGCGATGGCCGGACCGAAGCCGATGGAGAACGTCTCGATCCGCACGCCGAACAGCCGCGCGACGGAAAAGTGTCCAAGCTCGTGGAAGAACACGATGGTGGTGATCACCAGCACGAACGCCGGCAGGCCCAGCGGAACCCAGGCAATCAGATTGTGAAGAACGCTCACCTTCGCACTCCTTTACGCCGGTCAGGCGGCCAACCGTACCACTTCATCGTTCGCAACCTCGCGCGCGCGGCGATCGAGACTCATGACATCGTCAACATCCGTCAGCGTGCCATCGAGAATGTTCGGCACGGACAAGGCACGATCGACAACGCGCGCGATGTCCAGAAAACCGATCTTGCGGCCAAGAAACGCATGAACGGCGATCTCGTTGGCCGCATTCAGGATGGTAGGAGCCAGCCCTCCGGTCCGCAAGCTAGCTTGCGCGATCGCAAGGCAGGGAAACCGTTCGGTATCCGGGTTTTCAAAGGTCAGTCCACCGAGACTTGCCAGATCAAGACGCCGTGAAGGCGATTCCATCCGCCGCGGCCACGACAGCGCATAGG
This sequence comes from Rhizomicrobium sp., assembly GCA_035517755.1. GTDB lineage: Bacteria > Pseudomonadota > Alphaproteobacteria > Micropepsales > Micropepsaceae > Rhizomicrobium. The sequence continues at coordinate 1,388 of DATIYG010000182.1, forward strand.
CAATCGGCGTGCGCATGTCGGGCGCGGACACATGCGCCAGCGTCGAGCCGTCCGCATAATGGACGAGGCAATGCACGATCGATTGGGGATGCACAATCACGCCGAGCTTGTCGGCCGGCAATCCAAACAGATGATGCGCCTCGATCAGCTCGAGTCCCTTGTTCATCAAGGTTGCACTGTCGACCGAAATCTTGGCGCCCATCGCCCAGTTGGGATGCGCCACCGCCTGCTCCGGCGTGACGCTTGCCATGTCGTCCTTCTTCCACGAGCGGAATGGGCCACCTGAAGCGGTGAGCACGACCTTCTCGACCGCATGGGCCTGATCGAAGTCGAGCAATTGAAACGCAGCATTGTGTTCGGAATCGACCGGGATGATCGTGGCGCTCGACATGCGCATCGCGGCACGGAACACATCGCCAGCCGCGACGACGCACTCCTTGTTGGCCAGCGCGATCAATCCGCCGCGCTTCACGGCGGCAAGCGCCGGCGCAATTCCCGCGGCACCAACGATGGCCAGCATGGTCGCCTCGGCAGGACGGGCGGCGGCGGCCACGACGGCGTCGCTGCCCGCGGCGATCTCGATGCCTGAGCCGTGCAGACGATCGCGAAGTTCGCCGTACCGCGACGCGTCGCCGATCACCGCAAGCGCCGGGCGGAACTTCAAAGCCTGTTCGGCCAGCAGCGCGACATTGCTTTGCGCCGTGATGGCATCGAGCGGATAGGAGTCCTCGCCGAAGGTCTCGCGCGCGTGCGCGACAACGTCGAGCGTGTTCGTCCCGACCGAGCCCGTGCTGCCAAGCACCGTGATGCGGCGAGCCAGCACCTGCTGCAAATCCGCCGGATGCGATTGAGCGGCCATCAGCCCGTCACTCCGGGCAACGGATCAAAGCCGAATCCGAGAATGAGAATGGCGGCCAGCGGCGCCGCGAACAGACTGGAGTCGATGCGATCGAGAACGCCGCCATGGCCGGGGATGAGCCCGCCGCTGTTCTTCCGTCCCGACCGCCGCTTGACGACCGACTCGAACAAGTCACCGGCTTGCGCCGCAACCGAAATGGCCAGGCCGAACGCGAGCGCGACCAGCACCTGCGATCGCAGGGTCAGCGCAACGCCAGCCGTGACGGCGCCCGCGATGCAAAGGCCTCCGACAAATCCGGCCCAGGTCTTGTTCGGCGACCACGACGGCGCAAGCTTGGGACCGCCGATCAACGTGCCCGTCACCAGGGCGCCGGTATCGGTCGCCCAGATCGCCAGCAGCAGCATCAGCACGACCGTGATCGCGTGGGGCGCGGACAGCCGGAGCAACAGAAAGGCAAGCGCGGGAATGCCGACGTAAAGTACGCCCCCCGCATGCGCGAGCGCGGACTCGCCGCGCAACGCCGCGACCGGCAATTGTGCGATCGCGCCGGACCAAAGGACCAAATACGGTGCCAGCCGAAGAAGCTGGTTCGCATTCTGATTCCAGAAGAGACAGGTGATCAGACTTGCCGCGATTGCCGCGATGGTGATGACCGCCGGCAGCCAGAACTCGCGCCTGGCGAACATGCGATGCCACTCGCGCGCCGCCGCTCCGCAGCCAACCACGAGAAAGGCAACGAACCACGGTCCGCCGTACCATGTTGCCGCAATCGCAATGGCGGCGAGCAGCACGCCGAACAACGGACGCGTGATCCAGTCACGGGAGAACTTCAGCTTGTTCTGAAAGAACGGCGCCTTGTGCGAGCCGGCGCGCGCAGTCGCCGCAGTTTCGCGCACGCCGCTCAAGCGACGGCATCCGGTGCGACCGTGCCGAAGCGGCGGTCGCGCAATGCATAGGCTTCCAGCGCCCCGACAAATTCCGTGCGGCTGAAATCCGGCCACAGCGTTTCCGTGAAGACGAGTTCGGCATAGGCCGATTGCCACAGCAGGAAATTGCTCAGGCGGCGCTCGCCGCTGGTGCGGATGAGCAGATCGGGATCGGGAATGCCGGCCGTCGAAAGATGTTGGGAAAAACTGGCGGGCGTGATCGATGCGGGATCGATCTCGCCGCGCGCCGCGGCCAGCGCGAGTTCGCGGGCCGCGGCCGCGATCTCTTCCTGGCTTCCATAGTCGAAGGCAAAAGTGAGACGAAGGCCCGTGTTCGCGGCCGTACGAAACTCGCCATCCTCGATCATCTCGACAATATCCGGCGCGGATCGTTCGCGGCTGCCGATCACCCGCATGCGAACATTGCGTTCGACGAGTTCATCCACATCGTCGCGGAAGTAGGAGCGGAAGAGGTTCATCAGGTGATTGATCTCGGTCGCGGGACGTTTCCAGTTTTCCGATGAGAACGCATAAAGCGTGAGATTCTCCAGACCGATGTCGACAGCGGTGCGCACGATGTTGCGTGCCGCCGAAACGCCGGCCATGTGGCCCGCAGCGCGCGGCAGGCGCCGGCACTTCGCCCAGCGGCCGTTGCCATCCATGATGATGGCGACGTGGCGCGGCAAACTCGGGATTTTCGGCAACGCGTTCACAGTCTCTCGCTCACTCCGCAGACGAACCCATCAGACCTGCATGATCTCCTGTTCCTTGGCGTGCAGCGCCGCATCGATGTCCTTCACGTGGGCGTCGGTCAGCTTCTGGAGTTCGTCGCCATGACGGTGATGCTCATCCTGGCTGATCTTGTGATCCTTTTCGGCCTTTTTCAGGGCTTCCATGCCGTCGCGCCGGATGTTGCGGACCGCCACGCGGCCCTGCTCGGCATATTTGTGGGCAAGCTTTACCAACTCCTTGCGCCGCTCTTCGTTCAACTCGGGGATCGGGATGCGCAACAGCTGCCCGTCGATCTGCGGGTTCAGGCCCAAACCGGCCTCGCGGATCGCCTTGTCCGTCGCCTTCACCAGACCCTTGTCCCACACCTGCACGGTTAACAGCCGCGGCTCGGGCGTGCCCACCGTCCCCACCTGGTTGATCGGCATGGTGTTGCCATAAGCCTCGACCTTGACCGGATCGAGCAGCGCGGAACTCGCGCGGCCCGTGCGCAGGCCGGCCAGTTCCGACTTGAGCGTGCCCACGGCGCCGTTCATGCGGCGATTCAGTTCATCCTTGCTGTAGGTATCCATGAATCCCTCCTTGAAGGGGGAGCTTATCGCGTTTCCTCAATGACGGTGCAGCGGCCCTGCCCCTGCAGCACGGCCGGCAGCGACCCCCGATCATGAATCGAGAAGACGATGATGGGAATACGGTTTTCGCGGGCAAGGCTCACGGCCGAGGCGTCCATGACCTGGAGGTTGCGGACGAGGACATCCTGATAGGTAAGCGTCTCGTAGCGCTGGGCCGTCCGGTCCTTCTTGGGGTCGGCGCTGTAGACGCCGTCGACCTGGGTGCCCTTGAGCATGGCCTGGCAGTTCATCTCGACGGCGCGAAGAGCGGCCGCCGTGTCCGTGGTGAAGAACGGATTGCCGGTGCCGGCCGCGAAAATCACCACCCGCCCCTTCTCCATGTGGCGGATGGCGCGGCGGCGGATATAGGGCTCCGACACGGTGTCCATCGGGATCGCCGACTGGACCCGTGTGGGAACGTCCATGCGTTCGAGGGTGGCCTGCATGGCGAGCGCGTTCATCACGGTCGCCAGCATGCCCATGTAGTCCGCGGTGGCGCGTTCGATGCCCTTCGCAGCGCCGGCCAGTCCACGGAAGATGTTGCCGCCGCCGATGACGAGGCAGACCTGCGTGCCGGCACCGACGGTGTCCTTCACGTCGGCGGCGATGCGCTCGACGGTGCCGATGTCGATCCCATAGGGCTGGGCGCCCATCAGCGCCTCGCCCGAGATCTTCAGAAGGATGCGGGAGTATTTCGCCATCGGAACTCCCGCGCCCTTGCTAGTTGCCGGCCATCCGGCGGACTTCGTCGCCGAAATCGCCGTTCGTTTTCTCGATGCCTTCGCCGACGGCAAAGCGCACGAACCCGACGATCTCGACCGGCGTGCCGAACTGCTTCGCCGCGTTCTCGACCAGCTTGCCGACCGTCACGTCCTCTTCCACGCCGGGACCAAGGTATTTCTGCGCCAGAAGCACCGTGTCCTCGTAGAATTTGCGCATGCGGCCTTCCATCATCTTCTCGATGACGTTCTCCGGCTTGCCGGACTGACGAGCGAGATCGCGCTGGATGTTCTTCTCGCGCTCGACCACTTCGGCCGACAAATGCTCCGGCGTCAGCGCCAGCGGCGCCGCCGCCGCGACGTGCATCGCGACCTGCTTGCCGAGTGCCGCCAGCTTCGCCTGATCGGCCGTCGACTTGATGCCGACCAGCACGCCGATCTTGCCGAGTTCGGGTGCTGCGATGTTGTGCACATAGGTCGCGACGATTCCGGGCGACACGGCCAGTGCCGCTGCGCGGCGCACGCTCATGTTCTCGCCGATTTTCGCGATAAGGTCCTTCAGCACCGCATCGACGGACGCGCCGGTGCCCATCTGCATGGCCAGCAGCTTCTCGACATCGCCATCCGCCTCGAGGCCAAGGCGAGCCGCGTCCTTCACGAACGTCTTGAACTCGTCGTTGCGGGCGACGAAGTCGGTTTCCGAGTTCACTTCGACCAGTGCGCCGGCATCGGCACGCGCCGCCACGCCGATCAGGCCTTCCGCCGCCACACGGCCGGCCTTCTTCGCGGCCTTGGACAGGCCCTTCTTGCGCAGCCAATCGATCGCCGCTTCGACATCGCCGTTTGTTTCGGTGAGAGCGGCCTTGCAGTCCATCATGCCCGCGCCGGTCTTGTCGCGCAGGTCACGCACCATCGGTGCCGTGATATTCGCCATTGTTCTTGCTCCGTCAGGCCGGTGCGCCGGCTTCTGCAACTTCTGCCACCGTGCTGCGCGTGTCAGGCAGCACTTCGGATTCGCCGACATCCACACCGGATGCAATCTGGCTTTCCGACAGGCCATCGATGATGGCGCGCGCTGCGAGGTCGCAATAGAGCGCCAACGCACGGGCGGCGTCGTCGTTGCCCGGGATCGGATAGGCGATGCCGTCCGGATTGGAATTCGAATCCAGAATGGCCGTGACCGGGATGCCGAGCTTCTGCGCTTCGGCAACCGCGATCTCTTCCTTGTTGGTGTCGATCACGAACAGCATGTTCGGCAGGCCGCCCATTTCACGGATGCCGCCGAGCGAGCGCTCAAGCTTGTCGCGCTCGCGCAGGAGGCCGAGCAATTCCTTCTTCTTCAGACCGGAGCTCTGCGCTGAGTTCAGCGTCTCTTCGATGTTGCGCAGCCGCTTGATCGAATTCGAGATCGTCTGCCAGTTGGTCAGCGTGCCGCCGAGCCAGCGCTGGTTCATGTAATACTGTGCGCAGCGCTTCGCCGCTGCCGCGATCGGCTCCTGCGCCTGGCGCTTGGTGCCGACGAACAGGATGCGGCCGCCACCGGCCGCCACGTCCCGCAGCGCCACGAGCGCCTGATGCAGCAGCGGAACCGTCTGCGTCAGATCCATGATGTGGATGTCGTTGCGCGAGCCGTAGATGTACGGCGCCATCTTGGGATTCCAGCGCTGGGTGCGATGGCCGAAATGGGCGCCCGCCTCCAGAAGCTGGCGCATGGTGAAGTCTGGCAAAGCCATTGTGATGCAGTCTCCTTCTCCGGTTAGCCTGACGCGAGGGTATGAGTCCTGTTTGGTCGCTCCCGCTCTCGCGGACGCTCCTGCAGGACACCGGACGGGGATGAGGCAACTCGCCCCACGAACCCACCCTGCGCGTGCGGAATGGCAGGGGTTATAGGGACCCCGCTTGACCGGCGCAAGGCTCTGTCGGAAACCAACAAATGCACCAGATTCAGCCCCGTATCTCGCCGATTCGCCCCGACATTCTGGCCCTGGAGAACAACGGCATCGGCAAGGTCGCCCTGCTCGGCCTGGGCGACAAGGACCTGCTGCCCCTGTGGTTCGGCGAGACGGACCTGGTGACGCCGGACTTCATTTCGAATGCCGCCAAGCGGGCGCTGGATGAAGGCTTCACCTTCTACACCTTCTCGCGCGGCATCCCGCAGCTGCGCGAGGCGATCCGCGGGTACCACAAGCGGACCTGCGGCGCCGACATCGATCTCGACCGCATCACGGTGCCCGGTTCCGCCATGCTGGCGGTGGGCATCGCCGTGCAATGCGTCGTGGAGACCGGCGACAACGTCGTGTGCATCTCGCCCGTGTGGCCCAACATCTTCCAGTCGGCGCAGATCGCCGGCGCGCAGATCCGCTTCTGCCGGCTGGACGAAGACTGGAACGCGCGGCGCTGGCATCTCGATTTTGACAAGCTGTTCGACCAGTGCGACGCGCGCACCAAGGCCATCTTCGTCGCCTCGCCCGGCAACCCGACCGGATGGGTGATGACGCGCGACGAGCAGCGCATGCTGCTCGAGTTCTGCCGGGCGCGCGGCATCGCCATCATCAGCGACGAGGTCTATGGCACCCTGGTCTACGACGGCAGCGAACACGCGCCGTCGTTCCTGAGCGTTGCCGAACCTGACGACGCGGTGTTTGTGATCAACAGTTTCTCCAAGCCGTGGGCGATGACCGGCTGGCGCATCGGCTGGCTGGTCCATCCCCAACAGCTGGCCGACCAGATGGCGGTGCTCGCCATGGCGACGAACACCGGTGCAACGACCTTTGCCCAATGGGGCGCGGTGGCGGCGCTGTCCGCACAAGGCGATGATTTCCGGCACAGACTGCTCGACCGCTGCCGCGCCGGTTACGAAGTGACGCGCCAGTTCATCGACGGTCAGAACCGCATCCGCTGGATTCCGCCGACCGGCGCGTTCTACGGATTCCTGCATGTCGATGGACTGACCGACAGCCTCGGCTTCGCCAGCGATCTGGTGCGCAAGGCGCGCGTTGGTGTCGCGCCCGGTTCTGCGTTCGCGCCGCCAGATGATCGCGCCAGCGACTCTTTCGTGCGCATCTGCTTCGCGCAGGACGCCGCGCGTGTCCGCACCGGACTGGAGCGGCT
>DATIYG010000183.1:0-3757 GCA_035517755.1 Rhizomicrobium sp.
CAGGTCACCGGCGAGACATTGCTGATCGACAGCGGCATGCATCTGGCGCTGGTCGGCGCCAACCGCTAGTTGCTCGCCATCGCCCTTTTTGTTGCGGTGCAACAACACTGGTCCCGAAACCGGCTGCCCGGAAGCCGTTGCACCCAGATTCGTTCGCAGTGCAGCATTGTATTTCTCAAGGACCGTCTCAAGCATCCCGAAAGTAACGGGATGGGAGACTCAAATGAAATTTCCGAATCGCCTATTGACCGCCTTCGCCGGCGGCGCGGCCGCGCTCCTGTTTTGCACTGCGGTAGAGGCTGATCCGATGACCACACCGGCCATGTCCGGCCCGATCGCGGCAAACGCCAATCCGTTCTCCGTGAATGCCGGACCGTTCGGCAACGTCTTCGTCACCGGCGCCGTGTCGGGCCTCGGTCTGTGGCAGGACCATCCCATGCCGGGCGACCATGACGCCCTCGTCGACCTCGGCAACGCCCAAATATTCGTGCAGAAGACGGACGGCTGGTTTCAGTTCTACGTGCAGGCCGGAGCCTATTCCCTGCCCTCGCTCGGCACCGAGTATTTTCACGCCGACAGGCTCGACAGCGACACATTCGGCTACGTGCCGCAGGCCTTCGTGAAGATCACCCCGAGCGACAGCCTGTCGTTCGAGATCGGCAAGCTGCCCACGCTGATCGGCGCGGAATATTCCTTCACGTTCGAAAACATGAACATCGAGCGCGGCCTGTTGTGGAACCAGGAGCCGGCGGTGAGTCGCGGCATTCAGGCCAACTACGCCAACGGTCCGTTTTCGCTCTCGCTGTCGTGGAACGACGGATACTACTCGAACCGCTTCAACTGGGTTTCGTGGCTCGCGTCCTACGCCATCGACAGCGCCAACACGATTGCATTCGCGGGCGGCGCCAACATCGGACGAACGGGTTACGCCACCTTCGCGACGCCGTATTTCCAGAACAATGGCGAAATCTTCAACCTGCTCTACACCTACAACTCCGCGCCGTGGGCGGTGAATCCCTACGTCCAGTACAGCCGCGTGCCGGCAAGCGATGCGCTGTCCGTTCCGCAGTCCGCGTCGATGTGGGGCTTCGGCGTGCTGGCGACCTACACCGTGTCGCCGCATTTCAGCATTTCGGGACGTGCGGAGTATGAAGATTCGTCCGGCAGCCTGAAGAGCGGCGCGCCGAGCCTGCTCTACGGTCCCGGCAGCAGTGCCTGGTCGCTCACCGCGACGCCGACCTTGCAATATGGCGTGTTCTTCGCCCGTGCCGACGTTTCATATGTGGAAGCGGGCGGCATCACGCCGGGATTTGCGCTGGGCCCGAAATTCTCCGGCAAGTCGCAGACCCGACTCCTGTTCGAAACCGGCATCGTCTTCTGACGCCTCTTCCAATCCGCAGGGCGCGACAGGCATAGGCTGGCTGGGGCGGGAGGATTCGAACCTCCGAATGCCGGAATCAAAATCCGGTGCCTTACCGCTTGGCGACGCCCCATCGCGGCACGCGAGGGCGGCGGACCATACTGGCTCATTCCTGCGGATTCAAACACGTTGCGGCACGGCAGGCCCGCCGCTATAAGGCCCCTCCCGCGCCCGACCGCAGCCGCGGTTCAGGGCGAAAATCGGAGAGTAGCTCAGCCTGGTAGAGCACTAGCTTCGGGAGCTAGGGGCCGGAGGTTCGAATCCTCTCTCTCCGACCAACCTGCTTCACTAATGATCAGATCGTCCCGCACTGCGCCCGAACCGCTCATCCAGCCGGCTGAGCACTTCATCGGCCGAGAAGCCCAGGGCCTCGAGCCTGCCGCCGCGCACCATGATGGCCAGCCCGGCGAGCGCCGCCGCCATCAGCACGACATCGGCTTGATCCTCGCGGCTCCTGGCGCGTTCGCCGGTTGCATCCGACAGGGCGGTCAGCGCGGCGATCATACGCCCGTTGAACAGGCGGCCGACATCGCTGCCATTGGCTTCCGGCGCGATGGCGCCCGACGCGGCCGCGAGCGTCTCTGCGTTGGCGAGAAGGTCGAGCGCCGCAGCTGCCGCTTCCGTCAATCCGCTGCCGCTCGTCTTCCGCGCGTCGCGCATGACCTGCGCCAGCCGCGCCAGGTCGTCCGATGCCAGCGCCAGCATCAACTCGTCCTTGTCGCGGAAATAGACGTAGAGCGCGGCCGGCGTGAAGCCGGCTTCCGCGGCAACGCTGCGGAGCGACAGATTGCGGGCGCCTTCGCGCGCAGCGACGCGGCGCGCCGCTTCCAGGATCGCTTTGCGCGACATCTCACGCCCGCGAGCGCGGCGTTCATGGCGCAGTTGCTGCAGGACGGCTGTCACCGCCTGAAGATAATCTGATTCGATCCGTATCCGGAACGATCGCTATTTCGGGCAGGTCGCGAGGTCCACGTCGGTGCGCGTGCAGTAGGCGACCTGGATGGCGTGGAATTCGTTCACGACCTCCTCTTCCGAATTCACGGTCGAGTCGAATTCGTGATTGGCGTTGTCGATCTCGTCCTTCAGCCGCTTCACCTTGCCCGCATCCTTGTTGGGATCCGTGCCGGTCAGTTCGGTCTTGGCCTGGCTGCTCTCCGCCTGGACGCAGGCGCGATAGTTCTTGAGATCGGCCTGCCAGTTCTTGATGTCGAGGAACGCGTCGTGCTTGGCGGTGGCGGCGGCAGCCGGGGCCTTCTTCTTGATCGAGTCCGCGGACGGCATGGCCGGCGCGATCGGCGGGCTGCCGCAGGATTGCGCAAACGCCGGGGCCGCGATCAGCACCATCAACCCGGCCAGAATTCCAACCCGCATGCCCATATCCGCCAACTCCTGAAGTATCGCCGCGCGGATGAAAGCACATCTGGCGCGGCAGAACCAAGAGGCGATGACGCTACACCTCCGCGGCATAAGGCGGAGCGGGCTCATACTCCATGGCATGCTGGACGGCACGCGCGGTCGCCGGATCGTGCACCTGGCCGACCAGCCACAGCGCCATGTCGATCCCTGCCGAAACGCCGGCCGCGGTAACCACGTTTCCATGTCTTACATAGCGGACATGTTCGAGAACCTCGGCCGCCTCGCCTCTCGCGCGCAGCTGCTCGACGAAGCCCCAATGCGTGGTGACGCGCCTGCCCTTCGCCGGGCCTGCCGCCGCCAGAAGCAGGGCGCCGGTACACACGCTTGTGATCCATTGGCAATGCGCGGCGGTCCGCGCGATCCAGGCGAGCAGCGCCTCGTTCTTCACTTCGCGCCGCGTACCCATGCCGCCGGGGATCAGCAGCACGTCGAGCGGCCCGCAATCGGCGGTGGTCACATCGGGCAGCACACGCATGCCTTTGCGGCAGCGCACCGGCGCATCGCGCTCGGCGATCAGGCGAACATCGTGCGGGCGATCCTTGCCTTCACGCTCGAACACCTCGTTGACCATGGTGAACACTTCCCACGGCCCGACGAAATCCAGCTCCTCGGCATCGTCGAAAATGAGAATTCCGATCCGGCTCATGTCTCGCCTTTCCTGCGCAGCGCCACGGCAAAGCCTTCGACCGGCTGGCCCGCTTCGTGACGCGGCACGCAGTCTAGCAAGCCGATCACTTCGAAACCTGCGCGTTGCGCTTCTGCCCGCACATACGATTCCGCATGGCGCCAGCGGCGCTTCGGTCCCAGTTCGAAGCCCTTGCCCTCTTTTCGTTCGACGGTGAAGAGGAAATGACCGTTTGGCCCAAGCGCGCGGGCGGCATTTGCAAAGACGTGTTCGAGATCGCCGAAATAGACGAGCGT
>DATIYG010000184.1:0-7658 GCA_035517755.1 Rhizomicrobium sp.
GCGCGGCCGACATCCCGCACCATCGACTCTTCGCTGTCGTAGAGATGGGACGCACCGGTGATGTCGAGAAAAAGTCCGTGCGGCGGATCGAGCGCCACCAGCGGCGTGTAGCGCACGCACCAATCGGCGATGGCTTCCAGAAGTTTTCGATCGGCAGCCGGATCGGCGCGGATGACAGCAAGGTCCAGCACCATGGAACGGGCATCGGCCAGCGCCTTCCCGGGATGAAGGCCCAGCTTTGCGGCAGCGGCATCTACGGAGGTGAGCCGCAACGCGTTGTCGATCTTGTCCGCGACAACGAGCGGGCGCTTATCCAGTCTGCCGCAAGCCTTCCATCGCCGCTTCAGGCGGTCGGTCGGAAGACGCGGCAGCCAGACGGCGAGAATGCGCCTGGAAGAGTGCATCGGTTGAATTCCATTTCATGATCCATCGTCCGCAGGCGCCGTGCCGGTTGCGCACCAGCGATGCGTCGAACAGCGGCTCGCCCCAATCTTCATCGTCGTCACGAGGCGGCGCGCCTTCGATCAGCCAGCGCGTCTCGGCAGCGCTCGGATAAGGCTGCATGCCGAAATGGAGCGCGATGGCCGTTCCGCCCCAGCGCGCGGCAGAGAGCGCGAGCCTGCGGCTGGCGACCAGATTGAGGCTGTTTGCATGACCCCAGGTTTCGAGGATGGCAGTGCCGATGCCGGTGCAGTCGAGACCTTCGCCGACCGCACGCAAGCCCGCCACGGCATCGGCAACGCGCACCAGCACCACACGCGCCGGATCGAGGCCGAGTTCCAGCAAGCCGGCCGCATGGATCTCCCCATACTCGAGCGCGGAAAAATCCTGCCGCACCCACAGCAGCCATTTGCGGTCCGCCAGAGCCCTGCGGGCCAGCGCGAGCGCAAAGCCTGCGGCTGAAGCCTCGCTGCCGGAGACGGCCGGAAAGACCTCGTGGAGCGTCCCCAGGCGCAAACCGCCATGGAGACAGGCATCGGCCTCCCCATGCCCAAGAGGCACGGAAGGGGCCTGATCCGGCTCGCCAAAAGCGCCGGGAAACCGGGCTTTTATCTCGGTCGCATGCATCTTAAGTTCCTTATTTGTTCTTATCGGCCCGGCCGGATTGAGTCAACGGCGGACAGGCGAAAAACCGCCCGCGCTTTCAACAGGACTGGCCCGAGAGATGTCGAAAGTTTGCTGGTGCCCCTGGCCGGACTTGAACCAGCACGCCGTTGCCGGCAACAGATTTTGAGTCTGCCGCGTCTACCATTCCGCCACAGGGGCTAGATTTCGAGGGAAGCGAATGGCGGCGCGGATCATAGCCGCCAAGGACGAAGGGTCAACGCCGCAGGACTGCGCCTAGCTTGTCGTCGTCGCGACGAAGTCCTTGTCCTCCTGAAGCGCGCGCTCGAACTTCAGGAACTCCCAGTAGCCGCAATATTTGGTGGTCGGATATTCCCGGCACGTGGACGGCCGCGCCTTATAGATTGTGCAGTGGCGCTTCTCGGTATCGAAGAACTGGCAGATGCGGCCAAAATGGGGATCGGCCTTGCGCCGCATCGTGTAGGGCTCGTCCTCGCGGCGGACCGTGTACTTCTTCTTCGCCGCCGTGAAGCTGATGCCGAAATGCTTGGCGAGGCGCTTCACGTCCCGCTTGTCCAGCTGGATGATGGGGTAGGAGCAGCAATACCCGGGGCACTTGAGGCAGTTGTAGTTCTTCGCCATTACCGATTCGCCGTATGTTTTCGCCTGCCTACATGGCAACGCGAGGCTTCGCAATCCGCTGCAATGAGACGTGAAGGACACTTCTCTTTTGCGTGTCGCGGAAGTAAGACCGGGGGTAACTCCAAGCTCTATCGAGTCTCGCCATGACGCTCCGCAAGGTGGCCCGCGCCGTCCTTTCCGTTTCCGACAAGACCGGCCTGATCGACTTCGCGCGGGGCCTCTCAGATCGCGGCGTGACGCTCATCTCGACCGGCGGAACGGCAAAGGCCCTGCGCGAGGCCGGCCTGAAGGTCAGCGACGTGTCGGATGTCACCGGCTTTCCCGAAATGCTGGATGGAAGGGTGAAGACGCTGCATCCCAAGGTGCATGGCGGCCTTTTGGGCGTACGCGACAATCCTGACCATGCAGTCGCCATGCGGGAACACGGGATCGAAGGTATCGACCTGCTGGTCTGCAATCTCTATCCGTTCGAGGCGACGGTCGCCAAAGGTGCCGGCTTCGACGAGACGATCGAGAACATTGATATCGGCGGCCCTGCCATGATCCGCTCAGCCGCCAAGAACCACGAATATGTGACGGTGGTCGTCGATCCAGAGGATTACGCCGACGTGCTGTCCGCGCTGGACGTCAACACTGGCTCCATTCCGCTCGACCTGCGCCGCAGACTGGCGCAGATCGCCTACGCGCGCACCGCTGCTTACGATGCTGCTGTGTCAGGATGGTTTGCGCGCCAGCTGGCCGATCACGATGGTGCCGGATTTCCGCGGCGCATGTCGTTCGCCGGGCGTCTCAAACAGTCGCTGCGCTACGGCGAGAACCCGCACCAGCATGCGGCGTTCTACGTGACCGGCGAGAAGCGGTTCGGCGTGGCCACGGCCGCGCAACTCCAGGGCAAGGAACTGTCCTACAACAACATCAACGATACCGATGCCGCGTATGAGATGGTGGCGGAGTTCGATCCGAAGGTTTCCGCCGCATGCGCCATCATCAAGCATGCCAATCCGTGCGGCGTGGCGCTTGGCAGCGATCTGGCCGATGCCTATCGCAAGGCGCTCGCCTGCGATCCGGTCAGTGCCTATGGCGGCATCCTTGCCTTCAACCGCAAGCTGGACGGTGCGACGGCGGAAGAAATCTCGAAGCTATTCACCGAAGTGATCATCGCGCCGGATGCCGATGAAGACGCGCGGCGCATTCTTTCGGGCCGGCGCAATCTTCGCCTGCTGATTGCCGGAGGCCTTCCCGATCCGAAATGGGCCGGGCTTGTGTTCAAGTCGGTCGCCGGCGGTTTCCTGGCGCAGACGCGCGACAATGGCGAAGTGCGCGAGGACGATCTCAAGGTCGTGACCAAGAAGAAGCCCACGCCGGCGCAGATCGCCGACATGCTGTTCGCCTTCACGGTGGCAAAGCACGTGAAGTCGAACACCATCGTCTATGCCAAGGAACTCCAGACTGCCGGGATTGGTGCGGGTCAGATGAGCCGGGTGGACTCCGCCCGCATCGCCGCGATCAAGGCACGCGAGGCCGCCAAGGCGGCCGGTTGGGCCGAGCCCATGACGGTCGGCTCCGCCGCCGCGTCCGACGCATTCTTTCCGTTTGCGGACGGATTGCTTGCGGTTGCGGAGGCCGGAGCCACATCCGTCATTCAACCCGGCGGTTCTATGCGCGACGACGAGGTGGTTAAGGCTGCCGACGAAGCCGGGTTAACCATGGCACTCACAGGAATCCGGCATTTCCGCCACTAGATGTGGGTTTTTCTTTACCCTGATGGCTTTCCCGGAACTCAAATGTTAACCTTGCGTTTGATGGGGATCGGGAAGCACGCCGCGAGGTAGGGCGCGTATTGCTTGCACAACAAGTGGGTTTTGGTCCTGGAGCGGTCAAAGGGGATGGGCCGTGGCGAGAGCGTTTGGTGAGCGGAGTCGTGCGAAGCGTTCCATCGCGCGCGCGGCGTTTCTGGTGGCGTCCTGCGCGGCAGCGGCCGCCATCTTCACCTATGCGGGCGTGCGCGCCGACTTCACGGACGGCCTGACCGCCGCCAACAAGATCAGTCTCGAATCCGGCATCCGGATCTGGCGCAAAGCCGCATGGCAGGACGACGACTTCCTCTCCGAAATCAAGCTTGGCGATCTTTACGGCGACGAGCGCGGCGACAACCGGGTCTATGACCCGGTTGAATCGTATGTCTGGTACTACCTGGCCTCGATCAGCGACCGGGCCATGGCGCATATCGACGACTGGCATGCCCGCCGCATCATCTCCAACAACATCTATCGCGCACTCGACCGTCAGCAGCGCCTGATGCTGCTGATGACGGCGGATCAGCGGCAGGAGGCGCGCAACCGCATCGTCTACATCCTCGCCTGCCGCGGTGCGGATGGGTTCATTCAGCTCGGACAGATTCATTCGACGGATTTCGGCCTCGACGGACCTTCAGCCGGTGAGCCGGATTTTCAGAACGACAGTCCAAACGTGTATGGCAGCCTTTCCGACGTCTGGCGCGCGCGGCATTCGTTCCACGATCGCGCGTACCGCGACTACGAAGGCGGGCGCGCCGCCGAACAGCGTCGCATGATGGGTATCACAACGACCTCCGTCATCGTTCCGAACGATGGCGAGTCGCTGATGTATTTCCACGTCGCCGACAATATGGGCCATCCGCTCGCGCGCGAATATCTGCGTACGCTGGACCGGCGCGTGCGGAGCGCTGGCGGTCTCGGCTTGCGGATTGCCGGGGATGCGGCCCACCGCGCGCGATACTGGTCCCCGCCCTTCGAATTCTATCCGACCGGTCCGACCGCCAACGGTGTTCCCTACACGGACGAATGCTACATAAACCTCGATCGCCAGCGTGCGCTCGTTCTGGCCGCGGGGCTCATCCCGGTCCATGCCGTGCAGCAGGCCTTGTCGTTCCTCGGCTGGATCAGCATGCCGGAAGCGCGCTGGGGCAAGGTGTACGGGCCGATCGAGACGCGGGCCGTCGCCAACTACCAGAAGACGATCGGTGATGCGCCGACCGGCAAGCTCACCGCTGCCGAAATGGTGCGCCTCATTCAGACCGCGGCACAGCGCGGCGACGCAAGCTCACAGAACACGCTCGGCGTGATGTATGCCAAGGGTATCGGCGTGATCCGCAATTACGTGCGCGCGGAGTACTGGTTCCACAAGGCCGCGGACCAGAACTACGCGGCCGCGCTCTACCATCTCGGTGTGCTCTACAAGGTTGGCCCGGATGGCATCAAACAGGATCTGTCCAAGGGCAACGACTACTTCACGTCGTCTGCGCTGGCCGGATTCCGGCCGACCATGAATCAGCTTGGCGAACTCTTGAACGCAGCCGCGGAAGCGCCGCCGCGGCCCGGACAACATTGAGGAGAACGATCGTGTGGAACCATCGCTTGCGTGACTGGATGTCACTCCGCCCGATGTTAAGAATGGCCGGCGCGATTGCGCTGCTCGTGCTCGGGCTTGCTGCACCCGCCCCGGCTCTCGCCGATCCGGGTGTGGACAATTCCGTACTGCTCGATCCGTTCGATCCGGTGCCGGAAATCCAGTTCCGCCATGCCGGTGGCGATTGCTACGTCAATTGCGGTTATGGCTATCGCGATGGATGTTATCGCGGCTGCGGTGGCTGCAATGACCGCTGCGATCGCGGCTGCTGCTATCACCATCGCCGCTGCTGGCATCGCTGCCATCGCGACTGGGACCCGAACTGGCGGGACCGGCGCTCCGATTGGCAGGCCTTCCGCTACGACGAGCAATCGCATCGCTTCAACCATTACTCAAATCGCTACGAGCGGCAGTCGCGTCAATGGGATGCCATCGTGAATGGCGGCTGGTTCGACCACCATCACGGCTGGCACGACGGACACGGCCACTGGCGCGATGGCGACGGCAAGTGGCATGACGAAGTGATCGTCGTCGGTCCGCCCGGAGCAGGCGGTCCCCCGCCGGGTGGACCGGGCGGCCCGCCGCCGGGTGGACCGGGTGGTCCGCCTCCGGGTGGTCCAGGTGGCCCGCCTCCGGGATATGGCCCACCGCCGGGTGGCGGATATGGTCCGCCGCCGGACGCCGCGTACGGTCCGCCTCCGCCGGATGGTTGGGAATACAACGGTCCCGACGACGATTCCTACATGGACGGCGACGACAATTCGTATGACGAGGACGCCGGTCCGGACGACGGGCCGCCGGACAACCGGTAAGCGAACGCAAACGCGCGGCCGCTCAGACGGCGGTCGCGCGTTCTTCCTTCACCCAGATCATTCCGAGAAGTCCGAGGCCCAGGAACGCCATGATCACGATCATGCCGGCGCGCTGACTTGCCATCCACGCCGTGAACCAGCTTGCGCTGAGGGTTGCCAGAAACGAGGTCGACTGGCCGGACAGCGAGAACAGTCCGAAGAACTCGGTCATCCGTTCGACCGGTGCGATGCGCGCCATCATGGTGCGCGCATTGGCATAGGATGCCGTTACGCAGATCGCCACGATCACGACCAGGCCCACATAGATGATCTCCGGCCAGCTTTTGAAGAACGGCAGATTGTGCACCGGCGGCGAATGGGGATCGTAAGGGATGAACCAGAAGATGCGGTCGAGCCCCATCGTGACAGACAATGCGCCGAACACGAACGTGCCGCCGACTGAAACAAAGATCGCGGCTTTCGATCCCAGATGATCGTCGAGCCAGCCGCCGAACAATCCACCGAACACGGCGAAGACGCTGAGAATGATTCCATAGGCCGTCATCGCCAGCGCCCCCCAGTGGAAGACACCTGCGGCATAGACGCCACCGAAGGTCAGCAGCGCCGTCATGCCATCGTTGAAGAACAGGCGGGCCAGCAAATAGGTGCCGACATTGCGGTAATGCTTGAGGCTGCGCACGGTGTGGGCGACCGACTTCACACCCATGCGCGAAGCTTCCAGCCAGCCAAGCCGCACCTTGGGACGATCCGGCGTGAAGAACAGAACCGGCAGTGTGAAGATCGCGATGCAGGCTGCCGAGAGTGGTCCTACCAGCCGCTCCGGCTCGTGCGTGGCCTGATCGATGCCGAATAGCGGATGCGCCGGAACGAAACTCCATGACACGGCGCCGGGCAGCACAAGGGCGACGAGCATGAAGACAAGAAGCGCAAGTCCCGACAGGTTGCCGAGGGCATAGCTCAGACCCGACAGCGCGCCCACGCGCTGGTGTGTCACGATCGAAGGCAGCATCGCGTTGTAGAACACGCTGGCGAACTCGTAGGCGACATAAGTGGTCGCGACGAGCGCGCCGATCTCGAACACGGACAGTCCGGCACCTGCCGGTTTTGCGTACCACAGGAACGCAGCCGGTATCGCAATCAGGGCAGCGAATACTGCGAGCCAGGGTTTTCGCCTTCCGCCGGCATCGGAAATCGCGCCGATGAAGGGCGCGAACAATGCGATGAACACGCCGCTGTAACCCTGGATGTTGCCCCAGATCGCCTGGCCGCGCACCGGATCGTTGACCACGACAACGTTCGCGAAATATGGCGCGAAGATATAAATCGTGACGAGCAGGATGTAGGGCGTGCGGCCGAAATCGAACAGCGCCCACGCCATCTGCGCGAGCGGACTCGCGACGCGCCCGCCCGTAGCGGACGCACCGGGCGGCGAGCGCAGCCAGCGCGCCAGCCCGGCTGCTTCCACAGCCACGGCCGCCGCCGGCGCGTCGGGAACGTCGCGTTCGCTCGCCGCCGATTCGCCATTCGCTTCCGCCATAAGTCCCTGCCTTCAATAGCTTTCCGTTTGAGCCTAGCAGCGCATCTGGTAAGACCAAAGCGAGGTGCGACGGAGGGCCCCATGGCGGCGAAAAAGCCGCTCGTGATCGTCACGCGAAAGCTTCCCGACGCGATCGAAACGCGCATGCGGGAGCTGTTCGACGCGCGCCTCAATGTCGACGACCGGCCCATGAATGACGGCGAATTGCTGACCGC
>DATIYG010000185.1:0-2350 GCA_035517755.1 Rhizomicrobium sp.
TCCGCTGCGCGGCCAGAACAATGTGCAGGGCTCGTGCGACATGGGCTCGTTCCCGCACGAGCTTTCCGGATACCGCCACATCTCCGATCCGGCGCTGCGCGCGCTGTTCGAGGCGGCATGGGGCGGCACGCTCGATCCCGAGCCGGGCCTGCGCATCCCGAACATGCTGGATGCCGCAGTCGAAGGCACATTCAAGGGTCTCTATGTGCAGGGCGAAGACATCCTGCAATCCGATCCCAACACGCATCACGTTGCGGCCGGTCTTGCGGCCATGGAATGCGTGGTGGTGCACGATCTCTTCCTCAACGAGACCGCCGATTACGCGCACATCTTCTTGCCGGGCTCCACGTTCCTCGAGAAGGACGGCACCTTCACCAACGCCGAGCGCCGCATCCAGCTGGTGCGCAAGGTGATGGAGCCGAAATCGGGTTACGCCGATTGGGAGGTGACGCTCAAGATCGCCGAAGCGATGGGCATTCCCATGCCGTACAATCATCCGTCGGAAGTGATGGACGAGATCGCGCGGCTGACGCCAACCTTTGCCGGCGTGAGCTTCGAGAAGCTCGACAGACTCGGCTCGATCCAGTGGCCGTGCAACGAGAAGGCGCCGGAAGGCACGCCGGTGATGCACATCGGTCAGTTCGTGCGCGGCAAGGGCAATTTCGTGCTCACAGAATATGTGCCGACGGATGAGAAAGTCGGTCCGCGCTTTCCGCTTCTGCTCACCACGGGGCGCATCCTGTCGCAATACAATGTCGGCGCGCAGACGCGGCGCACGGCGAACTCGATCTGGCACAGCGAAGACCGGCTGGAGATTCATCCGCACGATGCGGAAGAGCGCGGCATCCGCGACGGCGACTGGGTGAAACTGGCGAGCCGCGCCGGCGCCACCTCGCTTCGCGCGCTGCTCACGGATCGCGTGGCCCCGGGCGTGGTCTACACCACGTTCCATCACCCCAACACGCAGGCCAATGTGGTGACCACCGACTATTCCGACTGGGCCACCAACTGTCCGGAATACAAGGTGACGGCGGTGCAGGTGTCGCCATCGAACGGCCCGACGGACTGGCAGCGCGAATACGCCCATTTCAGTGAAGAGTCGCGCAAGATTGCGGTGCCGGTCGCCGCGGCGGAATGATGCGCAAAGCTGCCGTTCGCGTGCGCCGCAGCCTCATCAGCAAGGATGGCCGCGCGCGCGGCGAACGGTCCATTCCGGAAGAGACGCCGATTGCCTTCACCTATGGCCGCAAGACCTATGCCGTGATGATGGCGTCGCCGGCCGATCTCGAAGACTTCGCCTATGGCTTCTCGTTCACGGAACGCATCATCGAACGGGCAGGCGACATCGCTTCGCTGGACGTCGTTGAAGTTGCCAAGGGCATCGAGCTGCGCATGGAACTGGCGCGGGATCGCGGCGAACATCTGGAAGGCCGCGCGCGGCGGTTTGCCGGTCCGGCCGGCTGTGGCCTGTGCGGTATCGAGAGCCTGGACGAAGCCGTCGTGTCGCCGCCAACGCTGACCGCGAAGTCCAAGGTGGATTCGCGGATCATCTTTCGCGCGATGGCGGAGCTGCGCAAGCACCAGCCGGTAAACGACGAGACGCGCGGCGTGCATGCGGCCGGCTTCTGGTCGCTGAGGAAAAATGCCTTCGTTGCCGTGCGCGAAGATGTCGGCCGCCACAATGCACTCGACAAGCTGGCCGGCGCGCTCGTTCGGGGGAACATCGATCCACGCGAAGGATTTCTCGCGCTCACCAGCCGCGTCTCCATCGAACTGGTGCAGAAGGCGGCCATCCTCGGCTGCCCGGTGCTGGTCGCGATTTCCGTTCCCACCGCACTGGCGCTGCGCACCGCAGAAGGGGCGAACATGACTCTCGCGGCCATCGCACGCGACGACAGTTTCGAGATCTTCACCCATCCCGAACGCATCGAGGTTTCCGCGCATGCTCTCGTATGAGGAAAAGCTGGTCTACATGGCGAACCAGATCTGCGATTTCTTCAAGGCGCAGGGCGAGGCGAAAGCGGTCCCGGCCATCGCCGATCACATCAACAAATTCTGGGATCCGAAGATGCGCGAAGATTTCCTGCGCCTCACGCCGGATCAGCTGGGCGATCTGAAAGATCTCGCCCGCAAGGCCGTGGCGCAGGTGCGGGCGCCGTCAAAGGCCTAGACAAAGACACACCCTCCCCTTGAGGGCGGGTCGAAATTTGCGAACGCAGTGAAGCAAATTTCGGGGAGGGGTGCTGTTTGCAGCAATACCCCTCCCCGAACGAAGTCGCTTCGCTCCTTCGTTCGACCCTCCCTCAGGGGGAGGGTATGGTTTTCACCAGTTGCTCCGCGGTCGCGAGAT
>DATIYG010000186.1:0-5868 GCA_035517755.1 Rhizomicrobium sp.
TGGCGCTCAGCGGGATGACAACCTGCTGATTTGAGACAGACGCCGCGCGGACCGACCATTCGTCGGACGGTTCGGTGCACAGAGTGCCGACGCGGTCACAACGCCGCCGCGCGGGTATCTTGTGAACATCGCGACACGGGAAACGCACGGAAAGAAAAACCAGCGCCGGGTCGGCAAAGTATCCTGACCCCGTCACGCGACTCGCGAGGAGGGACCTGGAGGCGCATCGCACTCGGCCCTCGTCTGCTCAAGCGTCTCACGGATGAGCTCCGAGATACCGCTCAGGCTCAAAGGCTTCATAATGTAGGCGTGACCAATCCCCTCCCCCTCGCGGATGGGATCGCTGCCAACCACGATCACTCCGGCGCCGAGCGCTCGTGCTCGCATCGCTGCCGCCCGTCCGGCGCTGGCCGTAGAAGCTAAATCAATGATGACGATGTCATAGCCCGACAGGGCAGCGCTATCAAGTTCGCCGGACGTGATGCCGGTGGTCGTCGCCTCATAACCTTCAAGCGATAGCGCGTTCCGCAGCAAATTCTGGATCTCATTGTCATCCTCGATGATAAGGACGCGACATCGCCTAGCCATGTGTCCCGCTCATTTCGCGCTTCCTTTGCGTGATGCTTCGCCAACGCTGCGACATGATGCGGATCGGCAGCGACGGAAGCGCCCGACAAGCTCTGTCAGGACAACAACAAGTGAATCAATTGCGTTCCGCGCTCGCGGTTCACAGAGGCGTTGCCGCGAAGGAGGAGTAAGTCGGCAGCACGCGAGCGGCACAATGAACGCTCGCCCCACCGTGAGCCGCACGAATATCCAGCCGCGTAACGTTCACCCCACCGCGCCGCGGGTTCAAAAACCGTGCCGCGGCGAAGACTGTCGATCGCCACCACTTATCTTCTTACCCGCTCAATGCTGTCTGTCGAGCGGCGGCGCTTCCAGCCTTCCGATCGGTGTCATCTCGTCGGTGCATCGTCTCGATCATCTCGAGCGCCTTGGCGGTGGCTTGGCCGCCATGCTGCGCGATCCAGTGATGAGTGGCGGACTTACTCCCTTCGCCTCGTGACGATCAAGCCACAGCGCCAGCAGCAGGAGCAGACAGGCCCCGGACGCCACCATAGCAAAACGTATTGCGCTTCCTTCCGGCAGATGATGGAACGTGAAGCCGCCGAACAGCGCCACAATCACCGCGCCATAAGGGACGAGCGCGGCAGTGGCGAACCAGAGGCGCATGCTACGCCTTTTCTCCGGAGCCCGGCTCTGCGGCGCAGTCTGGTCGATCATAGCAAGCTGCCAGTTAGAACCACCAAAGGACCAGCTCGGCTATGCTTCCCGAAAGCTGCAAGGCAACAACGGCGGTTACGATAATGGCGGTGATCTTCATGGCGACGCTCCCTGGCTCACGCTTTTGATGCAGAAGCCAATTTGCGGCCGAGACCTGTGATTGAACGCACAGGAGTTAAAGCCGCGAATCGGTTGCGCCATCCTGTCGCATAGATCGATCCAGCGACGCATGGCAGAAGTAGCGTCGACAAGGTCGCCGGCCAATCCTGAGTTGGAACCACTTCGACAGTGCCGGCACCCATGTCACACGAGGCCGCCGGCCACATCCTGAGCGACCGCTAACCCCGGTCCATTTGATAGGCGCCGGCGGCCTCGTCGATTGTCTACATCACCATTCGCCACCATCCTCGCCTGGAGCCCGGCCTCGCTGACAGGCGATTTCGAAGTGGCGCCGCTCAGTTCACGCTCTGCGGTCCCGCCGGCTTCGCCGCGAAGATCGTCAGCATGGCGTGCGCGGTAACCCGGCAACCCGCCCGTTTCCACTGCAGCCAAGCAACCACCGCTGCTGTAAGCTGCCATCAAGGAGAAGGATCCTGCGCATCGATCGGAGATCATCAGCCCCCTTGCTCGCTGGCGTCGCGCTTGGCGCTATGATAGTGGCGGCTTGGCTCGGCGGCCTCGCCATCGGCCGCGCATCCACACAGGGCCTCCACCCCGCGGGCGTGTTCAGCGCGGCTGCCGCATCGTTCTGCCGCGGCTGGCGCTGAGAGGCAGTTAGGGCGCCGGCTCCTGGAACCGTTAGGCATTTGCGCAAGTTCTCCCAATTAGAAAGTGCCTATCGGACGCGCCCATGTCCGCTCCGGGAGAGCCGCTCCGCCACCGAATACCACTCGCGCTGCTGAGCGCAGTGGCCGTCTGGTCGATAATTGTGCTAGCGCTAATTGCCGCCGTTGGCGGCGACTGAGGCGGCCATTCCCACGCTAATGCCGGCTATCGGTCGGCGGCGTTCCCAGGGTTCCGATGGCGACGATGATCCGCAGCCAGGTGTCGGCGCCTTCGGCGTCGCCTCGCTCGCGCATCGTCTCAACCATCTCGCGCGCCGTCGCCACGGCGTTGTCGCCGTATTGCGCGATCAGGAGATGGGCGGCGCGGTGGATGTCGAGATCGGAGACGGGCGTGAAGACGAACCCTATCGTGATGCCTTCAGCGGCGCAAAGCTGCTGTCAGCTGTCGCAGTTGTCGGTTGGCTCTGGCGGTTTCACGGATGAACGAATGTGGTGCTGTCAGGGCCGAGCTCCCTATAAATCGTGCCAATGAGCCGGTTATCCTCGAAGGCGAATTTAATCGTCCGGCCAGAAGGGATCACAAAGTCGAGTTCTCCGTGCTGGATAGATCCCGTGAGGTCCTTTACTAGGCCAGGAAGGACTGCATGGGGTCCGATTGCCACAACACACGCCCGGGATACGCGAACGTGACCTGAGCCGTTCCATCGCTAGCGATCTCGCGCACCGCCACGACGATGCAAACACTATTCGGCCCACTCCAATGGCCGGTCCAGATGCCGAGAAATCGAGCGT
The DNA here is from genome assembly GCA_035517755.1 of Rhizomicrobium sp. Classification (GTDB taxonomy): domain Bacteria; phylum Pseudomonadota; class Alphaproteobacteria; order Micropepsales; family Micropepsaceae; genus Rhizomicrobium. Next base: position 2,862 of record DATIYG010000186.1, read on the forward strand.
TCTCTGCCGGCACGTCGGCGGGCGCGGGAACGATGCGAACGTCCTTGGGCAGATCCGTCTCGCACGCTCCAGCGCCGTGACATACGAGCAGCGGCGCGAAGGCCGAAATGAAGATGCACGCGGACGTGCTGAACGTAAGCGTCCGGCGACGGACGTGTAGCGCGGGCGATGGTGATCTGTGACGGTGCGCTCACTCTAGAGGCTCCTTCTGTAGCTCCAGAAGGAGGTGCACTGTGGCGGCTGTGGAGAGATAGTGCCGCGGGTCGAACGACGGCGGAAGTGGACGGTCGAAGAGAAGGCAGCGCTGCTGGCGGAGGTGGAAGCTGTCAAGCGCCGCGGGTCGCTCACCCGCTTCGTCACAGACGCGCGGCTCGAGATCGACAACAACATCGCCGAGAATGCCATGCGCGCCATCGCGAAGCGTGAGTCATTGTGCCGGGCCGATCCGATCTGGACGCGCGAGGAGAACTGACCATGCCTCGACTGTCCTCACAATCGGTGGCCATTCAGTCCTCCGGCGCTTGCGTCCCTTCCTTCTTCCCGGCCATCGCTGCGCATCCCGTTCGCCGTTCCGGCTCACATCACGCACGCCGCTTTCGCCACCATTTGCATGTCGTGGTCATGGTGGTGCTGTTCGCCGCGTGCGGCATCGCCAACGCCCAGCCCGTCGCCGCCGCGCAATCAACCGTGACCTCGAAGAGTGATCGGACCGAGCGTTTCGTCGCGGAAGCCGCGCTGCGTTTCGGCATTCCGACATCCTGGATCACCGCTGTCATGCAGGCGGAAAGTCGCGGCGTCGTACGCGCCGTCTCACCGAAAGGTGCAATGGGCCTGATGCAGATCATGCCCGACACCTGGTCCGGCTTGCGGTCGCGCTACGGCCTTGGCCCCAATCCCTTTGATCCGCACGACAACATTGTCGCGGGCGCGGCGTATCTTCGCGAGCTGCACGATCGCTACGGCACAGCCGGCTTCCTCGCGGCCTACAATGCCGGCCCTGGGCGCTACGAAGATCATCTTACGAGCGGCCGTCCACTGCCGGCGGAGACGCAAGCCTACGTCGCCGCGCTCGCGCTCTTGCTGCGCGACAACGGATCGATGGGCAACGTCATCACCGCGATCATCCGATCCTGGACCAGTTCGCCGTTGTTTCCGGTGCGCGCGAACGACGTCTCAACCAGAGGCGCAACGTCATCCGGCGACCTTGGGAAACGTCGATCCATGGTAAGGCCGGCGACGGATTGGACCGGCCTTGCGCCACAATCCGCAGGGCTGTTCGCGCCCCTGTCGGCACGCGGGCCACGGTTATGAGCTGCCTTCGGTCTGATCGGTCTCTGGCGGGCCCTCGGACAGGTTTGAGTGTGGGCGCAGGGGAGCGGAGGCGACCAACCCGACCAACCGTAAGCGTCCGGAGTTTGCACATGCGGCTATCGGGACGGCGGCCGTTTCCAATTCCACGGCAGCAATTCGCCGAGACGGTTGACGGGATGTCCGTCGATCATGCGCTGGAGCACGTCCCGCAGATACTCGTACGGTTCGACGTCGTTCAGCTTGCACGTCGTGATCAGCGAGCACAGGGTCGCCCACCGAGCGCCGCCGTCGTCGGAGCCGGCGAAGAGATGATTTTTTCTTCCGAGAGTCACCGGCCTGATTGCCCGCTCGACAGGGTTCGTATCCAGCTCGACGCGGCCGTCGCGCAAGAACAGCGTCAGCGCTTCCCAGCGGACAAGCGTATAGCGGATGGCGTCGGCAAGCGTGCTGCTGGCTGGAATCTGCGCCAGCTGCTGCTCGAGCCATGGACGGAATGCCTTGATGATGGGGGCCGACCATGTGCGGCGGCCCGCCAGTCGGAGCTCTGGCGCGTTGCCGCAAAGGCGCTCTTCAATGTGATAGAGCTCGCCAATCCGGCGCAACGCCTCGACGGCAATTGGCGATGCTGTGCCTTGCGCGATGTCATAGAAGCCGCGCCTGGTGTGTGCCCAGCATGCCGCGAGCTCGATCGCGCCCGTGTCGGTGAGACGCTCGAAACGGGCATATCCGTCGACCTGCAACACGCCCTTGAACCCGGCGAGATGCGTCTCCGGCCGTTCCGCGGTGCGGTCCGGCTTGAACACGAACACCGCCGCCGGTGGCTCGGGTCCACACCACGGCCGATCGTCCCGCACATAGACCCAGAGGCGCCCGGTCTTGGTCCGGCCGCGACCCGGATCGAGCACCGGGACTGTCGTATCGTCCGCAAAGAGATGGTTCGATGCGAACACCTCGGCGCACAGCTCTTTATGCAATGCATCGAGCCACCAGCAGGCGCCGCCGACCCAGCCAGCGAGGGTCGAGCGGTCGATCTCGAGGCCGTGGCGGCCGAAGATTCGCGCTTGGCGATAGAGCGGCAGGTGATCGCCGTATTTGGAGACAAGGACATGGGCGATCAGCGCCGGCGTCGCCAGCCCGCCGGCGATCGGCCGCTCGGGCGCCGGCGCCTGGTGTACCGATTCGCAGGCTCGGCAGCCGTACTTCGGACGCGTGATGCGCACGACCCGCAGCGAAGCCGGTATCCAATCCAGCATTTCACTGACGCTATCGCCGATCTTGTGCAAGGCACCGCCGCAGCAGGGGCAGGCCGTCACGGCAACATCGATCACTATCTCCTGGCGCGGCAAATGGCTGCGCAGCGGCTCGCGCTTTGGCCGCTTCTTGCCCCGTTCGGAATCCGGCCGCGTTTCGTCCGATGCCGGTTCTTCGGCTTGCGCCAGATCGACCTCGCTATCCTCCAGGCCCAGTTCCAGCTGATCATCGGCGCGTTCGGAGCGGCGCCCGAACTGCCCGCGCTGGAGCTTTTTGATGATCAATCGAAGACGCTCGATCTCGCCGTCGCGATGCTCGACGACGGCCGCCATGTCGCGCACCAGCTGGTGCAAAAGCGCCGTGTCTGTCGGCAGATTGTTGATATCGAGCTGCACGCCAGATTCTACGTTTGTCGGACTCGCCGACCAAGCGTATTCGGCAACAG
>DATIYG010000187.1:0-3599 GCA_035517755.1 Rhizomicrobium sp.
AGGAGCCATCGTCGCACCTGCTCGTAACGCGTCAGCCTGCCTGCCTTCGCGTCGGCCAGGCCTTCGCGTACCGATTCGGCAAGATCCGGATCGATGTTATTCTCTTCGCGACGAAGGGGTTTGGACGCCGTTCTCATTGCATCATAATATCGTGAATTGCCTTCGAATGCACGGCTTCAGGAACCAAGCTCTCTGGCCCTCCTGTTTGCGGCGCGGACGGCGCGGGCGACAAGGGACGCGAGCCCATCCTTTGACATCAGAACCGACAGCGCGGCCTCGGTCGTGCCGCCGGGACTGGTGACGTCGCGGCGCAATTCGGACGGCGGCCGCCTGTCGGCATCGAGCAAAGCGCCGGCGCCGGTGATGGTAGCGCGCGCCAGACGGTCGGCGGCTTCCGGCGACAGTCCCTCCTTGCGCGCGGCCGCAGCCAAAGCCTCGACGAACAGGAACACATACGCGGGACCGGAGCCGGAGACCGCCGTCACCGAATCGATGAGGCACTCCCGCGGCACCCACAAGGTTTCCCCGAGCGCCGCCAGCAGCCGCTCGGCCAGTTTGCGATCGGCGGGGGTTGCACCTTCGGCCGCATAGAGGGCGGAGATCCCGCGTCCGATCTGTCCCGGCATGTTGGGCATGGCGCGAATGATGCGTGCGTCCCCGCCCCAGGCGCGCCGCATCAGCTTGAGGCTGCTGCCGGCCGCGATCGAGATCATCAGCGCGCCGGATCCCGCAATGTCTTTCAGCACGGAGGCTTCCGTCTTCAGCACTTGCGGCTTGATCGCGATCACGCAGGCACGGGGCTTGGCACGAACCTCCGCAACGGATTTGTGCAATGCGATGGGCTTCGCCCGTGCCAGCTTGCGCAAGGCCGGCGACGGCTTCGGTTCAACGACGGCAATCGGGCCAATGCGTTTCGCGATCCAGCCCTTCAGCAGGGCCGACCCCATCCGTCCGGCACCGATGAGAAGAATCACGCCTGGCCCTGGCACTCCAGCAGCGCGGCGGCGACCGCTTCCTCAGCCGTCTTGCCGCCCCACAGCACGAACTGGAACGCCGGGTAGTAGTGCTCGCAGGATTCCACGGCGAGGTGCAGCAGCGATTCGCACTGCGCCGGGCTCGCGCTCGCCTCCGGGAAGATCATCGCATGGCGGTACACCAGGCAGCCCTCGTCGGCCACGAAATCGAAATGGCCGATCCACAGCTTCGCGTTCACGTGCATCAAGAGCTTGGCGATCTCGATGCGCCGCTTGTCCTCGACCCGCATGTCGAAAGCACTCGACAGATGGAGCGACTGGAGGTCGTCCCGCCAGGTGAAGCAGAAATGGTGGTCGCACCAGCGCCCGCCGACCGACAGGTTCAACTCGTCCCGGTTGCTGCGCTCGAACGGCCAGCCATTCTCCTCCACGGTGTGTTCGAGGATGTCGATCGGGTGGGGTGCGGCGACCGGTTCGTCGATATGGGCAAGGGACATTCCGAACTCCCCCTTAAGGGCGGGCTTCTACGGCCACGCGACACAAAACGAAGCACCTGTGTCTCTACCTGACACAAGATTTTGGGGGGTGACAAGAGTCCCACCCAAATACGTGTTGGACGAGTCCGGAAACCCACAACCTTCGGCAAAGGGTCCGATCAGGCCTGTGGAGTCTTTTCGCCAAGCCGGGATTCGAGTTCCGAGAGCCGCGCCGCGAGCCGGTCATTTTCGGCGCGCGCCTTCGCCGCCATCGCCTTCACCGCCTCGAACTCCTCGCGCGGCACGAAGTCCATCTCGGCCACCAGGTGCTCAAGCCGCTGCTTCACGAAAGTGTCGATTTCCGTTTTGAGCGCGTTGGCCGCGCCGGCCGCGTCGGTGAAGAAGCGGGCGAGGCCGTCGAGAAACGGATTTTCGGTCTGCATGGGCGGAAGGTTATCAGGCGCCATGGACTGCGAATAGCGAATAGCGAATAGAAAATGGGGCCCGAATGCGCTATCCCCTATTCGCTACTCGCTATTCGCTATTCGCGTCATGTACCTGCCCTACCCCAACATCGATCCGGTCCTGATCCACCTCGGGCCCATCTCGATCCGCTGGTACGCCATCTCCTACATCGTCGGCATCCTGACGGCCTGGTGGGTGATTTCGCGCACATTGCGCAACAAGGATCTGTGGAAGAACCCGCCGTTCAACGGCAAGCCGCCGGCCACGATGGACGACATCGGCGACCTGGTGGTGTGGGCGACGCTTGGCATCGTGATCGGCGGGCGTCTCGGCTGGGACATCTTCTACGGCACGATCCTGTGCAGCGTGTCTCCCGACGCCGGGTTTTGCGCCGGACTACCGCTCGCCTTCCTCACCAATCCGCTGAAGATCATCGCGGTGTGGGAAGGCGGCATGTCGTTCCATGGCGGTGTGATCGGGCTGTTCGTGGCGATCTGGCTGTTCTGCCGCCACCGCAATCTGAATCTTCTCGCCATCGGCGATCTGGTGACGAGCGTGGCGCCGATCGGCATATTCCTCGTGCGCATCGCCAATTTCGTGAACGGCGAATTGTGGGGCCGTCCGACGGATGTGCCGTGGGCCATGGTCTTCCCGCGCGCTCCCGATCAATTGCCACGCCATCCAAGCCAGCTTTACGAAGCGTTCCTGGAAGGCATCGTGCTGTTCGTCATTCTCCAATTCTGCGTCCGCGTGCTGCGCTGGCACGAGAAGCCGGGATTGATCGCCGGCACCTTCTTCGTGGGTTACGGGCTCTTCCGCTTCACGGTCGAATTCTTCCGTGAACCTGACGCACCGTTCCTCGGCTGGTTCACCATGGGCATGGCGCTGTGCGTGCCGCTGGTGGCCGCCGGGCTGCTCCTCTATTGGCTCGCGCTGCGACCGAAGCCTCAAGCGCCGCGACCGGCCGCGCCAGCGTGAATGCACTGGGTGAGAAGATCGCAAGCCTGATCGCCGCGAACGGCCCGATCTCGATTGCCGAGTTCATGACCATCGCGTTGCAGGACCCGGAACTCGGCTACTACACGACGCGCGATCCGTTCGGCGCCGGCGGCGACTTCATCACGGCGCCGGAAGTGAGCCAGATGTTCGGCGAGCTTCTGGGCTTGTGGATCGTGCAGGCGTGGCGCGATCAGGGCGAGCCGTCGCCATGCCGGCTGGTGGAGCTCGGACCCGGGCGCGGGACCCTGATGAGCGATGCTTTGCGCGCGGCGCGCCTCGATCGCAAATTCCTGGCGAGCATCGAAGTGGTGCTGGTCGAATCGAGCCCGGTGCTGCGCGAGATTCAATCCGAAACGCTGGAGGATTGTGCCGTGTCGATCCGCTGGCTGGATCGCTTCGATGAATCGTTGAGTGATCGTCCGCTCTTTGTCATCGCCAACGAGTTCTTCGACGCGCTCCCGATCCGCCAGTTCGTGATGACGGAGCGCGGCTGGTGCGAGCGAATGGTGGGACTGGACAAGAGTGGCGCGCCGGCGTTCGGCCTGTCGCCGCAAGCCACGCCGCTCGCCGGTCCTTCCGATCGCGGGTTGCCTGATGCCGGCGCGATCTACGAAGTCTCTCCCACCGGCGAAGCGCTCATCGAACAGATTGCCCGTGTCATTGCCGCGAAAGGCGGCGCGGCGCT
>DATIYG010000188.1:0-2115 GCA_035517755.1 Rhizomicrobium sp.
CGTCTTGGCTGTTGCGGCGGCTGGAGCAGCAGTAACGGCGTTGTTGTACAGAGATCGGGTACTGCAAGAGAGGGCAGCCCAATAGAAAAAGGGCGGCCCTCGCGAACCGCCCTTCGAATATTCAAAGCCAATCCGGCGAAATTATGCCTCCACCTCTTCGCTGGCCTCCGCAACCGGGCCGGAGTCCTGGCCCTTGGCGTCGGGGTCGCGATCGACAAACTCGATGAACGCCATCGGGGCATTGTCGCCGTAGCGGAAGCCGGCCTTGAGAACGCGGGTGTAGCCGCCGGGGCGATCCGCATAACGCGGACCGAGCACTTCGAACAGCTTTTTGACCTGTGCTTCGTCGCGAACCTGTGACATCGCGAGCCGGCGGGCGTGCAGATTGTTGCGGCGCGACAGTGTGACGAGCTTCTCGACCACCGGGCGAAGCTCCTTCGCCTTGGGCAGAGTCGTCTTGATCTGCTCGTGCTTGATCAGCGCCGCCGCCATGTTGGCGAACATGGCGTTGCGGTGCTGAGATTTTACGCCGAGCTTCCGGCCGGCATTGCGATGGCGCATCTTTGTAACCCTGTCATGGCCGGGCAGCGTCAGCGTGACCCGGCCATCCCTTCCCTAACTTAGTACTGATCCTCGTAACGCTTCGCCAGATCCTCGATGTTCTCCGGCGGCCAGCCCGGCACTTCCATGCCGAGATGCAGTCCCATTTCCGCCAGCACCGCCTTGATCTCGTTCAGTGACTTGCGGCCGAAGTTCGGCGTGCGGAGCATCTCCGCTTCCGTCTTCTGGATCAGGTCGCCGATGTAGACGATGTTGTCGTTCTTCAGACAATTCGCCGAGCGGACCGACAGCTCGAGTTCGTCCACCTTCTTGAGCAGCACCGGATTGAACGCAAGCTCCGGCTTGGCTTCCTCGGCGACACGCTCGCGCGGTTCCTCGAAGTTGATGAACACCTGAAGCTGGTCCTGCAGGATGCGCGCGGCATAGGCCACCGCATTGTCCGGCGTGACGGCGCCATTGGTTTCCACGGTCATCGTCAGCTTGTCGTAATCGAGCGATTCACCCGAACGGGTGTTCTCGACGCGATACGACACCTTCTTCACCGGCGAGAACAGGCTGTCGACCGGAATGAGTCCGATCGGCGCATCCTCCGGGCGATTGCGGTCGGCGGGCACGTAACCCTTGCCGGTCGCGACCGTCAGCTCCATGCGGAAGTCCACCTTCTCGTCGAGCGTGCAGAGCACGAGATCGGGATTGAGGATTTCGACATCGGCGATCTGCGTGATCTGGCCGGCCTTCACTTCGCCGGGACCGGTTGCGCGCAGCGTGAGGCGCTTGGGGCCTTCCGAGTGCATGCGCAACGCGATCTGCTTCACGTTGAGCACGAGATCGGTCACGTCTTCGCGCACGCCGGGAATGGACGAGAATTCGTGTAGCACACCCTCGATATGAATCGAGGTCACCGCCGCACCCTGCAGCGATGACAGCAGCACGCGGCGCAGCGCATTGCCCAGCGTCAGACCGAAGCCGCGCTCGAGCGGTTCAGCAACGATGGTCGCCGAGCGGCCGGCATCATGCCCGCCGTCGATCTTCAACTTTTGTGGCTTGATCAGTTCTTGCCAGTTCTTCTGAAACATCAGGTTTCCTCATCGTTTCCCGGACGTGTCGGATCACGCCCTATGCGTTCGACGGGTTGCTAGGTCCGAATACTAGTCACTTACTCTCTTGGTCGCGCGGCCGGACGGAAAACCGGTTTCCACTTTTCCTGGCCGACGCTCCCGAAACTTACACGCGCCGGCGCTTTGGCGGACGGCAGCCATTGTGCGGGATCGGCGTCACGTCGCGGATGGACGTGACCGTCAGTCCCACAGCCTGCAGCGCGCGCAGTGCGGACTCGCGGCCCGAACCCGGACCGCTGACTTCCACGTCCAGCGTGCGCATGCCGTGCTCGACCGCCTTCTTCGCCGCATCTTCTGCCGCGATCTGCGCGGCGTACGGCGTCGATTTGCGCGAGCCCTTGAAGCCCATCATGCCGGCGGAAGACCACGACACGGTGTTGCCCGCCATGTCGGTGATCGTCACGATCGTGTTGTTGAAGGTCGCCGCGACATGGGC
>DATIYG010000189.1:0-3586 GCA_035517755.1 Rhizomicrobium sp.
ATGTCGATGCGGTCGAGCAGCGGACCGGACAGTCGCGCCTGATAGTCGCCGCCGCATTTCGGTGCTCGGCCGCACGCCTGCGACGGATCACTGAGATAGCCGCAGCGACACGGGTTCATCGCCGCCACCAATTGGAATCGCGCCGGATAGCGCACATGCGCATTGGCGCGCGCGACGACCGCTTCGCCGGTCTCCATCGGTTGCCTGAGCGAATCCAGAACACCGCGCTGGAACTCCGGCAACTCGTCCAAGAACAGCACGCCAAGATGGGCCAACGAGACCTCGCCGGGTTTCACGCGCAAGCCGCCGCCGGTGAGCGCGGCCATCGAAGCGGAATGATGCGGATTGCGGAACGGCCGACTGCGCGAGATGGCGCCGTCGCGCAATTCGCCGGCCAGCGATTGCACCATGGAGATCTCCAGCGCCTCGCGCGCGTCGAGCGGCGGCAACAATCCCGGCAAGCGCGCCGCCAACATCGATTTGCCTGAACCCGGCGGACCGATCATCAACATGTTATGGCCACCAGCCGCGGCAATTTCCAAAGCGCGCTTCGCTGTCTCCTGTCCCTTTACGTCGCGCAGATCGGCGATGGCGCCGGTCTCTTCCGCGACCTTCGCGGATGGTGGATTCAGCACCTGCACGCCTTTCATGTGATTGACGATGGCAATGAGGGAAGGTGCGGCGATGATTTCAACGCCGCCGGCCCATGCCGCTTCCGCGCCGCACGCGACAGGGCAGATCAAGCCGCGCGAAGCTTCCGCAGCCGCCAGCGCTGCGGGCAAAACTCCTGCCACCGGCGTGATCTGCGCATCGAGCGACAGTTCGCCCATCGCGGTGTAGTTGGCCAATTCGCTGGCCGGTAGAACACCCATCGCGGCGAGCAACCCCAGCGCAATCGGCAGATCGTAGTGGCTGCCTTCCTTCGGCAGGTCGGCAGGCGCGAGATTGATCGTCACCTTGTTGTGCGGCATGGCGAGGCCGATGGCCGATAGCGCGGCTCGCACGCGCTCGCGGCTTTCGGCGACCGCCTTGTCGGCGAGGCCCACGATGCTGAAATTGTTGAACGGCGCCGAAAAGCTCGCGACATGAACCTGAACGTCCACTTCACGCGCCTCGATTCCCTGAAACGCGACCGTATAAACGTGCGCGACCATCGCATCCCCCGATTGGCGAGAGGATTACGCCGCGCGTCCGGGTAGGGAGCAATCGCACGCTGTCGCGCTTTGTCGCGGCGCGTGTCGCAAATTTTGTCGCGGGCGCGGCTACGAAGAAATCAGAGGAAAATCGCTACCGCGATCGCGGCGAGCAGGAAGCGGACAAGATAGCCCAGTGAATGTGCGCCAACGATCGCCCAATCGATCTTCATGAAGAAGCCGTTGGTGATCATCAGAACGAGCGGTCCGGCGATCCATGCCAGAACCGCCACGGCGACCGCCGGCAACAATCCATGCACGTCGGTGTAGACGCAAAGGCCGACGATGGCGGCCGCCGCAACAAAATCCAGCGCGCACGAATAAATGACGGCGGACCGATCCTTGCCGCCGACGATTCCTTCGCGCCAAACCTCGGGATATTTCATGTAGCGATCGTGGAACAGGATGCCCATGAACAGCCAGTCGGTGAAGGTGGCGGCAAGGCCCGCAACCACGATGGCGAGAATGATCATGCCCGTCATGGCGAATCCCCCGAGTGCGCGGAGGAAGTTTATGCGGCGGGCGGGCTAAAGGCCAAGGGTGCGGGAGAGTTCAGACTGGAACCAGGCGACGCCCCGCTCGTGCTTGGGCGACAGCCGCCCGGCCCGGTATATGCCGGCATCGAGATTGCGCTGCACGGCTTCACAAATCTCGAGGTCCTCTTTGGTGGTGACGATGGACTGGGCGATCTGGCGGTCCATATCCGCTTCATCGGCGTCGACCGAAAACAGGAACAGGTAGTCCAGCCGGGTATGGGTCATGTCGATCGGCCAGATCCGCTCCATCAGGATGCCGTCGGCATAGACGTTTACGCCGAGGCATGGCCACGCCCATGCCCACAGGCCCGCGATGGGCGCGTCGTTCTTCGGCGTGGCGCGATAGAAGATCACGGGCGGCTCGAGCTCGGTTCCGTAATCGGCTGCGATGGTCGCACTGAGCGAGGGATGCAGCACCGGAATGTGGTAGCCCTCGAGATAATTCTCCACATAGGTCTTCCAGTTGCAGCGGATGTCGTGTGTGGAGGTGCGGGCATTCTGGAAGCGGTCGGCAGCCAGATGCTTCATGCGCGATTCAAGCGGTGCGATCGATTTCATGAGCGGCGGCGCATCGTGGTCCATATTGACGAACACGAAGCCGCGCCAGATTTCGGTTTTCAGAGCGAACAGGCCGTAGTCGTGCGGGTCGAACCCTTCGGCGGGGCCGAAATCGCGCGCGGAAGCCAGACGTCCGTCGAACGCATATTTCCAGGCGTGATAGCGGCAGACGAAATGCCCGGCACAATGGCCCTGCCCATCGTCCACCAGCGGGCCGGCGCGGTGGCGGCACACATTGTGGAAGGCCTTCACACGGCCGTCTTCGGCGCGCACGGCTACTATCGGATAACCGGCAAACGTCGCGGCGACATAGTCGCCGGGCCGCGCCAGCTGACTTTCATGCGCGAAAAGCTGCCACGTCCTGGCAAATATCTCGTGCCGCTCGCGTTCGTAGAGCGCGGCGTCGCTGTAGAGGCGGGCGGGAAGCGTGTCGGGGGAAGCCTGGCGCATCGAAAATTTGTACTGCAGATTGCCCGGCTTGCGAAGAGCGGCACTATTTCGGCACGACATCGAACGCGATGGTTGTGCGGTCCTGCGAGGAATGAAACGGCACGGTGCCGTGCCACATGTAGGAGGGGAACAGGACCAGCGTTCCCGGTTTCGGTTTCACGGTGCGGCGAATGGGATCGGCTATGTGCGCATCGAATCCCGGTTCGCCGAATTTGAGCCAGCCCTGTTTCTGCCGTTCGTCTTCAACCGCATCAGGCACGGCGACATAGTAAACGGAACTGATCCATCCTTTTGGATGCACGTGGTTCACGTGGAATCCGCAATCATGGAGTCGCGACGACCACGATGCAGCATAGGCGAAGTCGTTGCGCCTGCGATTGCGCAGGGGATGTCCATCGTCTGCGGCAAGCCTGGTGATATACACGGCCACTGCTTCGTGAATTTTCCCGCGGATCGATTCGACCAGTGCGTCCGCATCGGAAAACAGATCGTTCACCGTCTGCGTGCCGCCGCGCAGACTCTGGCTCAGAAACTCGCGCTTGCCCGTGTGCCGCGCATCGAGTGCTGCGTTGAGCGATTCATTGAAAGCCGGCATGTCATGGAAACCGGCGGGCGGCTCGAGTTCGAACGACTGGATCAGATTGTCGAAATCGTTGAGCCACTCGTCGCGCACGTCCCCTTGCGCTCGCATTGCCAAGGAATGCATCGCGATCAGGCCCTGGTCGAGCGGCGCGATCGGCATCGCGGTTTCCGCGGCGGCGCGGGCCTTTGCCGCATCCCCGGCGCGCAACAGCGTCTCGCAATAGATGTTCCAGGTGTCGACATGCTGGGGTGCAAGCTTCACCGCCC
>DATIYG010000190.1:0-4740 GCA_035517755.1 Rhizomicrobium sp.
ACGAAGCGCACGCCCTGCTCGCGCAGCAATTTCTGCACGCCGCGAATGGTGTAACCGTCGGCATAAAGCAGCGAACGGATGCCGCGCAGAAGATCGACATCTTCCGGGCGATAGTAGCGCCGCCCGCCGCCGCGCTTCACGGGCTTCACTTGCGTGAAGCGGGATTCCCAGAAGCGCAGCACATGCTGCGGGACATCGAGCTCGACCGAGACTTCGCTGATCGTGCGAAACGCATCGGGCGACTTCATCACCGGAGCGGCCAGCGCCATCGTGTTCACTCGTCCTTGCCGTCGGGCTTCGGCGTTTCGCCGTTGATCACGGCCTTCAGCACGTGACTGGGGCGGAACACCAGCACGCGCCGTGGCGCGATGGGAACTTCGTCGCCAGTTTTCGGATTGCGGCCCATGCGCTGCGACTTCTGTCGCACGGCGAATGTTCCGAATGACGAAAGCTTTACCGTCTCGCCATGCGACAGCGAGGTGCAAACTTCCTCGAGCATGTCCTCGACCATTTGTGCAGATTCATGGCGCGACAGGCCGACCGACTGAAAAACCGCCTCCGCCAGGTCGGCGCGTGTGAGCGTGTTCGTCATCCCGACTCCCTCCAACCCGGCAACCGTAGGCCAACGGGCAATTCGTCGTCAACAATCAAAGGGATACGGGCGGAACTGAATGTGGGGATTACCAGCGCAGCAGGGCCGCGCCCCAGGTCAGCCCGCCGCCCATGGCTTCCAGAAGGACCAGGTCGCCCTGCTTGATCCGGCCATCGGCCACGGCAGCTGCCAGCGCCAGCGGAACCGAGGCGGCGGACGTGTTGCCGTGGTCGGCGATGGTGGAGACGAAGCGGTCCGGCGCCACTTTCAGGCGTCGAGCCGTGGCATCGAGGATGCGCTGGTTGGCCTGGTGCGGAACGAACCAGTCGATGTCGGCGATGTCCACACCGCCGTCCCGCGCCGATGCCTCGATCGAATCAGCGATGTTGATGACAGCGTGCTTGAACACCTCCTTGCCCAGCATCTTGAGGTGCCCGGTGGTGCCGGTGGTGGAGGGTCCACCGTCGACATAGAGGAGATCATGCAGGCGGCCGTCGGAATAGATCTTGGTATTGAGGACGCCGCGGTCAGAGGATTTGCCGCGGCCCTCGCCCGAGCCCAGCACGACGGCGCCGGCACCGTCGCCGAACAGCACGCAGGTGGAGCGGTCCGTCCAGTCGAGCAGGCGCGACATGGTTTCAGCGCCGATCAGTAGCACCGTCTTCGCCTGCCCCGCCTTGATGAAATTGTCGGCCACCGCCATGCCGTAGATGAAACCCGAGCACACCGCCTGCACATCGAAGGCGGCGCCGCGCGTCATGCCGAGGCGCGACTGCACGGCGGTTGCGACAGCCGGGAAGGTCTGGTCCGGCGTCGTGGTGGCGACGATGATAAGGTCGAGATCCTCCACCGCGATCTTGGCATCGGCAAGCGCCTGCTGTGCGGCCTGCACGGCGAGATCGCCGGTCGTTTCGCCTTCGGCCGCGATATGGCGGCGGCGGATGCCGGTGCGGTCGCGGATCCAGTCGTCGCTGGTGTCGACCATCCTGGCGATTTCGGCATTGGTCAGAATTCGCCGCGGCAGATACGCACCGCATCCCAGAATCTGCGACCGGATGATGCTCACGCCGGTACCACCTCTGCCGACGCGATGGCGTTGTGATCGGCGATGATCTTGGCGGCAATGCCGGCGCGCGCCATGGCGATGGCCATGTCGAGCGCGCTGGCGAAACCGAGCGAATCCGTGCCGCCGTGACTTTTCACAACAATGCCGTTCAATCCCAGGAAAATGCCGCCATTGGCGGTGCGCGGATCGAGCTTGCGGCGCAAAGTCTTGAGCGCGCCGCTGGCAAGAACAGCGCCCATCTGGCCGAGAAGCGACCGCCGCAACGCCGAACGCAGGAAACTGGCGACGAGCTTCGCCGTGCCTTCGGCCGTCTTCAGGGCCACATTGCCGGTGAAGCCGTCCGTCACCACCACATCGACGGTGCCTTCCGCAATGTCGTCGCCTTCGACGAAGCCGCAGAATTCGATCGGCAAGGCGGCGCTCTTGAGGATTTGCGCGGCACCCTTCACGGCATCGTTGCCTTTCAACTCCTCGGCGCCGACATTGAGAATACCGACGGTCGGCCGCTCGAGGCCTAGGATGGCGCGCGCGAACGCTTCGCCCATCACGGCGAAATCGACCAGCTGCTGCGCATCGGTCGCGACATTCGCACCCACGTCCAGCACCACGCTTTGCCCGCGCTGTGTCGGCCAGATTGCCGCGATGGCGGGACGGCTGATCCCGTCCAGCGTGCGCAATTGCAGCGTGGCCATCGCCATCAGGGCGCCGGTGTTGCCGGCGGAGATCACAACCTCTGCCTGCTTTTCATCGACCGCTTCGATGGCGCGCCACATGCTGGTGTTGCGGCCGCGGCGCGCGACCTGGCTCGGCTTGTCGTCCATGCGCACCTGTTCGGGTGCATGACGGATCTCGACGCGCGACTGCAACTTGCCGCGCTTGGCCATCAGCGGATTGAGCTGCGCCTCGTCGCCGAACAGGAGAAAGCGGACATTGGGATGACGCACGGCCGAGCGCGCCACACCGGCCACAACGATACCTGGTCCGGCATCGCCGCCCATCGCGTCAACCGCAACGGTCAAATCGTTGGCCACTGGCAGCCTCAGGAATCTCGTCGAATCAGATCGGCGAGAGTTTGCCGTATCAGGCCTTCGCCTTCACGGCCTCCCGGCCATCATAGTGGCCGCAGTGGCCACATACATGATGGGGACGGCGCTGCTCGCCGCAATTCGGGCACTCGTTGTGGCTCGAAGGCGCGAGCCGGTGGTGCGAGCGGCGCATATCCCGCCGGGATGGCGACTTCTTTCTCTTGGGGACCGCCATGGCGGCACTGCTCCTTTTCAGCGTCGGAAAGGCCCCTGCGTCCGGCCTTTCGGCCGCGTCCGGCGGGGGTCAAAAAACGAGGCGCGGAGTGAAGCCGAAACGGCCTTCCGATTCAAGGGCCGAAAACCGCGGTTAGCCCTGCTTTTTCAGGCCCTTCAGGGCGGCAAAGGGGCTTTCCCGCTCCTCGGCCTCGGCCTGCGGCTTGAACACCACCCCGGCGGCCCGGGGATAGGGATCGATGGCCAGCGCGAATTCCTCCAGCACCGGGGCGGCGACATCGAAATGGGTGCTTTCGATCTCCTCCGGGCCCTCATCGTCGGCCGGCGCCGGAGCAACCTCTTCCGCCCATCCCTTGGGCACGGCATGCGCCAGATGAAGTTCGCGTGAGAATTCGAACGAGAGGTGCGACCGCACCGGCTCCAGCGTGACGACGCAGGACTGCGTGATGTCGGCCTTGACGCTCGCTTGATAGCCAAAGCGGCTGCGGGACAGGCGCTTGAGGTTCACCACCGCCTCGAAGTGATCGACCGCCTCGAGCCCCGCCCATTCCGCGAGCCGCGCGCGCTGTCCGGCGTTTGCGACAAGCGTGACTTCCTCGCCCGCCTGACCGAGGTCGGACAGTTCCACGAAGCTGGCGATGGGAGGCGCGAGAGTCATCGCTTCCGTCATTCCGGCAGGGGTCCAAATGCGATCGGCTGCTGATCCGGCCGCCAACCCGCCAAATGAGAACGAGCGCTTTGCGCATAGGTTGCGAGCCGGGCCGCCTGGTCCGCGGAAGCACCGTCGCCGCGATAGACGTTGCGGTGGATCGCCGCGGTGAGCGCATCGATATCCTGTGCCTCGCCATAGGCGGTGAGCCGTCCATAGAACGCATTCGCCATGCTCTTGAGCCGGCGCCCCGCTCCCATGTCGCCGACGCCGAGTTCGCGCAGGGCCTCGTCGAATCCGATGAAGATGGCGTCGATCAGGCCCTGCGCCAGATCGTCATCCACCCCCTTCAGGCGCTCCAGGACGAGGGCGGCGTGCAGCGCCACCAGATCGAACCGGCCGTCGATGGTGTCGGGCACAGCAAAATTGAGGAAGAAAACCGGCGCGCGGGCGCGCTCCATCAACCCGGCGTAGAGCCGGTGCGCGGTGGCTTTTTCTTCGTTACGGGAACGCAGCAGATTCAGCATGCGGGTACGCGATCTCTTGCAAGGGGACGGCCGCAAGGGTAGCACATTTCCTCAAGGGGAAGTCGAAAAGGGTCTCTCATGCGTATCCCCATTGTGGTGTCCGCCGCAGCGTTTCTGATTGCCTGCACGCCGGTCGTGAACCAGCGCGGCTATCTGCCCGATCCCATCGGCGAGGCGGCGCTCAAGATCGGTGTCGACGACAAGACAACCGTGCAGGGCCGCCTCGGCGATCCCTCGACCGAGGCCACGTTCGGCGGCGACGTCTGGTACTACATTTCGAGCGTCGAGCGGCAGGTCGCTTTCTTCGATCCGACCGTCGAGACGCGCGCCATCATGGCGGTCCATTTCGACAAGGACGGCAAGATCACGGACATCAAGCATTACAGCCTGAAGGACGGCCACGTGGTCGCGTTCGAGACGCGTGAGACGCCGGCCAAGGGGCGCGAGATCACGTTCCTGCAGCAGTTGTTCAACGCCACACCGGGCGTGCCGATGGGCGGCCAGAACGATCAGACTCCAGGCCAGAGCGGACCGCCCGGCGGCGGATACCCGTAACCCGCGATCGTTTGCTGCAAACGAAAAGGGCGCGGATTGCTCCGCGCCCTTCGTCTTTTCTGGCTGTCGAAGATCAGAGACCGTGCGCCAAG
>DATIYG010000191.1:0-9486 GCA_035517755.1 Rhizomicrobium sp.
GGGCAGCCCGGTCCGCATCCCATTCAGGGCATCGGCGCGGGATTCGTGCCCGCCATCCTCGACCGCAAGGTGATCGATGAAGTCATCACCATCGGCAACGAAACGGCGTTCGATACGGCGCGCAAGATCGCCCGGCTGGAAGGCATTCCCGTCGGGATTTCTTCCGGCGCCGCCGTTGCCGGCGCGCTGGAAGTGGCCGCGCGCCCCGACATGGCCGGCAAGACGATCGTCGTCATCATCCCGTCCTTCGCCGAACGCTATTTGTCGACGGCACTGTTCGAGGGCATCGGCTAAACGTTCGAGACGCGAACGTCCGATGGCGTCGCGCCGTAGCGCGCGCGAAAGGCGCGATTGAAATACGAGATGTCCGCGAAACCGACGGCCAGGGCGATGTCGATGATGCGTTCGGCATCGAAGCGCCGGCTCCTCAGCATGCGGTGCGCGCGCGCCAGCCGCTGCTCGCGAAGGAATTGCGTGAACGTCGTACCGGATTCCTCGAACAGCATTTGCAGCGAGCGCGGCGTCATGCAGTGCCGCGCGGCGACGTCGGCAACCGAAAGCTCCGTATCAGCGAGACTTGCCTCGATGTCTCGCTTGATCGTCAGCAACCGCGCCGCGCGCACCCCGCGGCGCCCGGCAGAGTCCGCCGCGTCCCGCGTCGCACCGAAGGCAACGGCCAACAGGTCGCAGACATGGGCAACGGCAAGATCCTGAACTGCCCGAGACATTGTCGCCGATTCCTCGCGCAGGACTTCCAGATATCGCAGCAGCAGTCTCAGCGCATCCGAACTCGCCGGCACCGGCCGCCCGATGCAACTGTCCGGCGCCAGCAGAAGCGGACCGAGCATATTGCGCGGCGCCTTGATGGTAATCGTCTTGAATGAAGACCGCATGGCGGCGCTGCGCGGTTCGGCGCAGGAAAAGAGGACCGCGTCGCCCGGCTCGAGAATCATCTCGCGTCCGAGATGCTCGGCAAGCCTCGCCGTCGTGGTCCATTGGAAGAGAAGACTGTCGTCGCCATCCGAGAGCAAGCGGCGTGTCCGCTGGAGATTGTGCGGCGTACAGGTTGACCAGACGGCGAAGAGGCCGCCCGGCAGCGGCCGCGCCGTTCCGTGAACCTGGAAGGGATGATCCGCAAGCGGCTCAATCTCCTGCCGCAGCATCTGCCGGCCCACGACCTCACGGAAGATCGCGACGCGATCGGCCTCGGGAAAATCATCCGTCGAGAACCGGAAATCCGGCGGCTTTGGCGCCCATGGAAAGGGAGCCTCCGGCGCACTTGCGCGGTCTATGATGCTTGCCATCTCTTCGACCCGGCAGTGGAAACATCGTATCAGACTATTTTCGCGCCTGTCCCATGTCCTTTTCGCGATCGTCCAAGAATTTCACGGGAACCTTTTTGTAACGTTCGTCTGTCGCTGGGCTTGGGCCAACCCTCGGGGAGGCACTATGCGCCGCCAGATTTTGTTTCGAATTCTATTTGTGACACTGACCGCTGCCTCTGGATTCGTGGCCGGCAACGCATGGGCTGGGCTGAAGACGCTGCATTCGTTCTGCAACACCTCGAACTGCACCGATGGCAACAACCCGCTTGCGGGCCTTGTCATGGACGCGTCAGGAAACCTTTACGGAACCACCGAACAAGGCGGAAAGTTCAACAGCGGACTCGTGTTCAAGCTGATCCCGAACGCGAACAAGACGAAGTACACCGAGCACATCCTCAAGAATTTCTGCGCAAAGCCGAGTTGCACCGACGGCAGCTTTCCGGAAGCCGGTCTCATCATCGATTCAAATGGCGCGCTGTATGGAGCGACCGGCGGCGGCGGGAAATTCGGCGCCGGAGCGGTCTTCAAGATGCACCCGGTGACGAATGGGTGGGCCTACGGCGTCATCCACTCCTTCTGCCACGATGCAAGCTGCTCGGACGGCAGCTCACCGGAGACCGAGCTCACATATTCCGGCCAGGCTTCCGGCCAGCCTTATGATGGAACTTCGCCGCTGTTTGGCGCGACTTTCCTCGGCGGTTCCAGCAATCGCGGAGAAGTCTACAAGCTCACGCCAAACGGATCGGGTTGGACGTTCCACGTGATCCATTCCTTCAGTTCGGGCTTCCATGGCGGCGAGTTGTTCGTGGATCCCGCCGGCAATCTGATCGGGACCACGCTTCTCGGCGGCGCGAACAGCGGTGGGGAGCTTTTCTCGCTTGCGCCCAGCACCGGAACCGAGGCCACGCTCTACAATTTTTGCGCAAAGGCGAACTGCGCCGACGGAGCACAACCGATCGGGCGCCTTCTGATGGACGACAAGGGCAACCTGTTCGGCACCGCATCGGTCGGAGGTGCCGGCGCGCATTGCGTGTCGGTCAGCGGATGCGGCGTCGCCTACGAGTTCACCTCTGCGGGCAAATATAAGGTCATCTACAATTTCTGCTCGCGCGCGTCGTGCAAGGACGGCGAGGTTCCGTCAGCCGGCATGATCATGGATGCCATCGGTGACCTTGTCGGCACCACCTATGAAGGCGGGACGGGACCGGGCGGATCCGTCTTCTCTCTCCACCACGGCACGACGTGGATGGAGACCGTGCTCTACAACTTTTGCAGCCAGCTGAATTGCACCGATGGAGCCGGCCCTGTTGCGCCGGTCATCGTCGACAGCGGCGGCAATCTTTACGGAACGGATGCGGCCGGGGGGGCGAATGGCGACTTCGGCACCGTGTTCCGTCTGAAACCGTAGCGGCAGCAGATCGGCAAAAGGAAGATCCAATGCGCAAACCAAACCGCAATGTCCATGCACTCGCGTGCAACGCGCTGACGATTGCACTACCGGCAATTGCCTTCACATTCGTCACGATCGCCGGGGTGTCCGCCGGCACGGAGAAGACGCTGCATTCGTTCTGCAACGAGAACAATTGCGGCGACGGCGACACGCCGCGCAACGGCCTGGTGATGGATGCGGCCGGAAACCTCTACGGAACCACGGAATTCGGCGGCAAACACAACGAGGGCCTGGTCTACAAACTGATCCCGAACGCGGGACACACAAAGTACACCGAACACATCCTGAAGAGTTTCTGCGCCAAGCCGGGCTGCACCGATGGTGCGTATCCGGACAGCGAGCTGATCATGGACATGGACGGAAACATCTACGGCACGACGGAAGTCGGCGGCAAACACGGCGGTGGCGAAGTCTTCCGGATGAAGCCTGTAACGAATGGCTGGACCTTCGCCGTCATCCATTCGTTCTGCGCTCATCCGCCAGGCTGCTCTGATGGCGACACTCCTTATGGCGGGCTCGCCTATGCCGGGCAGACCACCGGCGCGCCGTGGAACGAAACCTCGTCACTCTTCGGGACGACCAGCCTCGGCGGAGGGCCCGACAAGGGAACCGTGTACAGCCTCACCCCCGGCGTGTCCGGCTGGAGCTACCAGGTTCTGCATGTTTTCAACCCATCCGGGAATCCGGATTCGGTATACCCCGGCCCGCTTGTCGTGGATGCCTCCGGCGACGTCGTCGGCGTGACGTATTATGGCGCCGCGAACGGCGCCGGCGCGCTCTACCGCCTTGCATCCGGATCGTGGACCGAAGACACGCTGCACAATTTCTGCGCTGACGCGAGTTGCAGCGACGGGGCCAATGGACTCGGCCGGTTGGCGATCGATGCGAACGGCAACATTTTCGGCGTCACACTCGCAGGCGGCTCCGGCTCCCATTGCCCGGAGTCCAACGGTTGCGGCGTCGCGTTCGAGCGCACGGCGAGCGGCCACTACAAGGTGATCTACGATTTCTGCTCCAAAACGAACTGCAAGGACGGCCTCGAACCATCCGCGGGCCTCACCATGGATGCGTCCGGCAATCTCTATGGCGTCACGCATATCGGCGGCAAAGGAAACCTCGGGGTCGTCTTCCTGCTGGGCAGCGGCGGAGGCTGGCCCGAGTCGGTGCTATACGCTTTCTGCAGCCAGACGAACTGCACCGACGGCGCGGGTCCGGCTGCGCCGGTGATCATGGATGATACCGGAAATGTCTACGGCACCACGGCGGAGGATGGCGCCAACGGCAGCGGCGGCACGGCCTACAGGCTGGCACCGTGACAGCCAGAGGACTCATGCACCAATCCAACGGTGAGGACGCCACGCGGGCCTCGCACCGTGTACTGACGATTTCGGCCGCCGCGGCCTTGTGCGCATTCTTACCGCCCGACAGCGCATCTGCGTACACTGTGACGACGCCGCATTCGTTCTGCGCCTGGTCCAACTGCGGCGATGGCGCCGAGCCCAAAGCCGGTCTTCTGCGGGATGCATCGGGCAATCTGTATGGCACGACTCCGTCCGGCGGGGCGAACGGCATGGGCGTCGTGTTCGAACTGGTGCCCAATCCCCAGACAGGCAAATACAAGGAATACGTCCTGCGCAACTTCTGCATAAAGGCGAATTGCGCGGACGGATCGAGCCCTGAGGCCGAACTCATCATGGATGTGGACGGCAATCTCTATGGAACGACCGAGAATGGCGGGGCCGACGACGATGCAGGCGTGATCTTCAAACTGACCCACAATGGCAGCGGCTGGAGCTTCGCGGTGCTGCACAATTTCTGCAGCACAAATCTGGGAGCGAAGTGTGCCGACGGTAAGTACCCCGTCGCAGGACTCACCTATGCGGGCCAGGCTGCCGGAGAACAGTGGGATGAATCATCTCCCCTGTTCGGCACGGCCTTGGAGGGCGGCCAGCATGGCCGCGGCGTCGCCTTCAAACTCATCAACAATGGCGGCGAGTGGCAGGAGTCGATCGTCCACGATTTCGACTCGGCACTGGCGCCTCTCGCGATCATCATGGACTTTGCCGGAAATCTCCTCGGCATGACTGAGGGCGGCGGCAAATATGGTCACGGCATCCTGTACAGGCTGGCGGCGGGAACGTGGAAAGAAACGACGTTCCACAATTTCTGCGCCCAGACCAACTGCACCGATGGCGACTATCCGGCCGGGAGGCTGGCGGTAGATGCGGCCGGTGATGTCTTCGGAGTGACCGAGCGCGGCGGGTGCGACGATGATTGCGGCGTACTTTTTAAGCGCAAGGCCGGCGGCGGCTACAGCGTGATTCATGTCTTCGGCCAGGAACCCAAAGACGGAATCCTCCCCACGGCCGGTCCGATCCTCGACGCCAGCGGCAATCTCTATGGCACGACTTACGAGGGCGGCACGAAAGGCTTTGATCTCGGCGGTGGCACGGTGTTCAAGCTCAGCTACGACACCACCACGCAACAATGGAACGAAACGACTCTCCATACCTTCTCGGCCTTTACCTTTAACCCTCACGGCGCTGACCCCGCCGGGCCGGTGATCATGGACGGAGACGGCAACCTCTACGGCACGACCTTCCAGGGCGGCGCGAATGGCAATTACGGCACGGTGTTCAAGCTCAAGCCCTGACCTGACAGGACAACGCCGGCGGCGAGATTTCGAGAAGGAGAAAATAATGTTCGACCGCACTCACAAGCGTTTCACGTACGTCACACTGGCCGGCACGATTGCCTTCGCGATCGCGGGCGCGGCTCCGGTCCACGCAGAGAACCAGGACGTACCGCAGCTGAGCGGCACATATGTCTTCAATGCCACCCAGAATTGTCTGCCGTCGACGGGTGATCTTGAGAGTCTCACAGGCACCATGACGTTCGACCCGAGTACCGGGAAGATGAAGCTCTTCGAATACATCACAAGTGGAAATCCTCTCACGCTTCAGAAGGGCAAGGGGACGGACATCTTTTCCAACTCTGCAAGCACCTTCACACTCGACTCGACAACGTTCCAGGCATTCTACGGAAAACTGGCGAAGGGCGTCGCCACGTCGTTTTCTTTCATCGGCGTGGTGGGGGACGGATGTGCCCTGCAGGTGTCGCTAACCCTGCAATGAATGTTTCGCGCACGGTCGACGGAGAGGACGTCATGCACCATCGATTCCGATTGCGAAATTCAACCTTGCGCATCACAATGGCGCTGGCGTTCGCGGCGTTTGCTGTTTCCTTTTCCGGCGCGTCCGCGATGGCGCAATCGTCCAGGGCCGGGCCTCCAGCCGTCCCAATGCTAAAGGGAGGTTACGCGCTCACCGATGTCCAGATGTGCAATTCGGGCAACTCGTCCCAGATCACGGCTCTCGCAACCTTCGATACGACAACCGGAAAACTCAAGCTGAAGGGTTACATCGCCACCGGCAACCCGGTCACGCTCAGTACGCTCAAACAGACTTTGTCCTATTCGAACTCGGCGACGACGGTCACGCTGGGCGATACGGTCTACCAGGTCACGTATGGAAAAGTCGCGAATGGAATTGCGACGTACCTCTCGATGATCGCAGCCGCGGACCCTTGTGCGGCCCAGATATGGCTTTCGCGGCAATAGGATTTCCTCCTGACACCATGAGAGCCGGCGAGGTGTTCCCCTTAGGCGCGGGACCTTGCCGGGGGCATGGCGCGTTATTGTCCTGTGACAGGGAGAGCGCCATGAAGCTGTTCTACTCGCCCGGAGCCTGCTCGCTGGCCGCGCACATCGTCGCCGACGAGGCGAATTTGCGGCTGCAACTGGAAAAGGTCGATCTCAAATCGCACAGGACGGAGAACGGCCAGGATTACTACAAGGTGAATCCCAAAGGTTACGTGCCGGCGATCCAGCTCGATGACGGCAGCATGCTGACGGAGAACATCGCGGTGCTGAACTACCTCGCCGATCACACCGGCAAGACGCTGTATTCGCCGGAGGCCGGATCGATGGAGCACTACAGACTCGAAGAATGGCTCGGCTTCATCACGACCGAGCTGCACAAATCCTTCGGGCCGTTTTTCCACAACGGCAGTGATATCGAGAAGATGAACGCCAAGAAGCGCATCTCCGAACACCTCGCCTATGTCGACAAGCAACTCGCCGGCAAACACTTCCTGATGGGCGACCGCATGACGGTTGCGGACGCGTACCTCTTCGTCATGCTGACCTGGGCGAAGAAACAGAAATTCGACCTGAAGCGTTTGGCAAATCTATCCGCGTTCTTCCGCCGGATGGCCGAGCGCGATTCCGTGAAGCGCGCGTTCAAGGAAGAAGGCCTGCCGCTCGCTGCCTAGTAGCGAGCCCGGTCACAAAATCCCGCCCCGGTCCGTGAGTTAACCATAGGCTTTACTTCGGGCACCGCGCTGACCAATACTACTGGTTGAGTGGTCGGGGGCGCGGGATGTCGGAGGTTGGCGACAGCGCCAAGAAGGGCGGGCGCATCGAGGCCATTGCCGCGGTCGTCGAGGACACGCCATTTGTCGGCAAGCCGCTGGCGACGTTTCTCCGCGCTCCGGGCTGGCTCAAGCGCACGCTCGTTTGGCTTGTCCTTGTCTTCGCGGTCTATCCCGTCTTGGCGTTTGTCATTGCAATGTATCTCGTCCACCTGATGCCGGACGGGCCGCGGCACTGGGTGCAAGGCAAGGCCAATTCCGCCCTGGAGATCGCCACCCGCGCTACCGAACGGGACGACATCAACAACACAAACCACGTGATCGATGGCGTTTCACTGCTCCAGTTTACCGTGTCGCCCGACAATTGGGGCACCGAAAGCTACATCGAAAGGATCACGGCCAATCAGCTGGTGAGCTTCTCAAGTTATCAGAACTCGCAGAATTACTCGCGACCGGGACAAGACACGCTGTCGACAACATGTGAGCTGCAGGATCTGGAAACAGCGGTCGGCGGCGGTACTGTCGGAACGCTGAACATCAGCTTTCTCGGACTCAACTACACGATGTCGGCGCCGGTCGAGTTCTCCCATCGCCAGCTCACGTACTTCTTCGGGCTCGACAAGGCCCACTGGGATCAGCTGACCGCCAAGGCCGCGCAGGTCGAGCCGGATGGGAAGCTGCCGGCGGTCATCGACATGCTGGTGAGTTTCAAGCCAGACGATGCGCTCGGTACAGCCAGCAATCCGAAGTCGTCCTGTTCGCAATATGGGGTCTTTGTCGTGATGACCTACAGCAAGCCGCAGGTGCCCTGATGCGATGGCTGCTTGCGCTGCTGATGCTCATGGCGAGGATGCTTCCGGCCGCGGCCGATCCTGTCGCCTGGACCGTGGCCGTCGACGCGCACATCGCCGGCGCGGCGCTGCATTACAACGCCAAGGCCTGGGTCTATTCGCCGGGCAAGCAATACAGCGCGACGATCTACGCCATCGGACCGTACCGATCCTCACAAAGCAATCTTCCGATCGTTGCCAGCTTCCACGATGTGCTGGCGCGCGAACCGCAAGCCGCTGTCTTCAATGGCGGTTATTCGGATGACGGGTTCTACGTTCCATCCGGATTGCTCTTGGTTCAGGGGCGCGTCGCCCATCCGATGTCGTTCGAGAAACCGAATGGGCAGGATTACGGGCTGAGCGCGATCGTTTGCATCGATCCGGCCGGTCGCCTGCTGCCTCTTCACACTGCCGCGTTCGATAACCGCACGTCGAGCATCAAGACGCAATGCAGCTCGGCGTTCCAGGCCGGGCCGTTCATCGTCGAGAATGGGCAAAGCGCCATCCGGCAAACGGAGATCGCCAAGAAGAGGCCGCCGGCTTTCCGCACCATTCTCGGATTCGATGCGCAAGGCGTGCCCTATCTCATCGTCTTCACGCAAAAAGTGCACCTGCTCGTTGCCGCCGAATTCCTCTTGGGGCGGCCCGGCAAGCCCGGCACCGCGTCAATCCGCAACGCAAAGACGCCGAGCGGACTGGCGAGCAACACGGGTCTCGGCCTGCGCACCGCGATCAACCTCAACGGCGACACGAGTTCGGTCTTCTATTTCCGCGGGAGACACTTCATTGGAGATGCCTCTGCGGCAATGCCGTCGGCCGTCGCGCTCAGCACTCCCTGACCGAACTCCCGCTCAGGACCGATCTAGCGGCCCTTCAGCCAGTGCGCATATTGCACCGGCAGAACATCCTGCGGTTTCGATACGCCCAGCGCCTTCGCCGCGTGATACGGCCAGTGCGGATCGTCGAGTTCGGCGCGCGCCAGCATGATGAGATCGGCCTGGCCGTCGCGTATGATGGCATCGGCTTGAGCGGGCTCCGAAATGAACCAGCCGACGGCGGTGGGGATGTCCACCTCGCGGCGGACACGTTCGGCGATCGGCACCATGAAACCGGGGCCCCACGGCACGCCGCGGATGTCCGGCGTGTTGAAGCCGATGCTGACGTCGATGAGGTCGAGCCCGCGCGCCTTGAACTGCCGGATCAGCTCGATGGATTCCTCCAGCGGCTGGCTCTCGTCGTTGAAGTCGGAAACACCCAGCCGCGCCGTCAGCGGGTATTTCTCCGGCCACACTTTTCGAACCGCGGATAGGGTTTCGAGCAGGAACCGCGCGCGGTTCTCGAAGCTGCCGCCGTATTCGTCCGTGCGCTTGTTGGCGATGGGCGAGAAGAAGCTCTGCGCCAGATAGCCGTGCGCGAAATGCAGTTCCAGCCATTCGAACCCGGCGGCCAG
>DATIYG010000192.1:0-9571 GCA_035517755.1 Rhizomicrobium sp.
CTGGTTCATCGGCTCAGGTCCTTGGCGGGCAGATCGGCTCGAACGAGGCGGTTTCGTGGGAGCAAATCGCGACGTTTGCGAGCGCGGGTACAGGCAGGAGGCGTGCGCGCGCGAACAGCGGGGTTTAGGGCAGGAATCAGCGGAAAAACAAGCAGTTTTTCCGCAACAAGATCGGGTGAATTTCGGAACTGAAATGCCACCGAATCGCGTTGGAAAGCAACGGACGATGGCGGGAGCGACGGGGCTCGAACCCGCGACCTTCGGCGTGACAGGCCGACGCTCTAACCAACTGAGCTACGCCCCCGGGGGCTGGCGGCAAGGCCGCCCGCGGAAGGCGATCCGTGTAGGGCCACGCCTCCCCGAGGTCAAGGAGAACCGGTGCGTCGCCACGTCTGCTCGCGTGAGCGCAAATCACCCGAGAATCCGGGCCATCTCGTGTGCCTGTGCCATTTGTTCAAGGGCATCCAGCAAGACCTGAGGATCGAACGGCTTGTGCAGAAACGTGGTCGCACCGAGACGCAGCGCCTGTGCTTCGACGGTCGCGTCGCTCGATCCGCTCATCGCGATGACCCGGCACGGGACCGGGAGTTCCTGGAGCCGCTCGAGAAGTTCGAGACCGGTTATTCCTGGCAACTGGATGTCGACCAGGAGAAACCCGCCGCCGAGAGTCTCCAGCTCTGCAAGGAAAGCCTCGGCGGAGGCGAAAGCCTTCACGTGCCATCCGGAAACCTTCAGCAGGCGCCGCAAGGACCGCCGCATGCTGCGGTCGTCATCGATCACATAGATCACGGGCCCCGATTGTGTGCTGCTCATTTACGTCTTTGGTCTGGCGTGATTGGGACCCGCCGAATCCTGAGGCCATGATTGCATCGGAAATATGGCCGAGAACGTCATCCCGACCGAAGGATTTCGCACCGCCTCCAGCGACCCGCCATGGGCCGCGACGATCGACTGGCAGATCGAGAGTCCGAGCCCAAGGCCCTCGCGCTTTGTCGTGTAGAACGGCTCGAAGATGTGCTCCAGCTGCTCGTCGGATATGCCGGGTCCGGTATCGCTTACCTCGATGATCATGGAGCCCTTTCGCGGGATGGTCTTGATACCCACATTCCGTGCGCTTCTCTCGTTGTTCTCGACCGCGTCGCAGGCATTCATGAGCAAGTTGAGTATGACCTGCTGAACCTGGACCCGGTCGCCGATGATTGGCCGCATCCATGGCGACAGCTCGACATCGATCGCTATGTTCCGCTTCACCGCGTTGCCCTTGATGAGTTTGACAACCTCGCCAACCGTCGGGTTGATCTCCACTTCGTCGAGGCGTCCAGTGTCTTTCTTGAGCAGGGTCCGCATGTGCTGGAGGACCTCGCCTGCCCGCTGATTGTCATCGCGGATTTCCGCCAGCGCGCCGCGGAGATCCGGAACCGGCAAAGGCTGTGCTTCGAGCAGACGCAGCGCCGCTTCGGCGTTGATCCTGATCGCCGCAAGCGGCTGGTTGATCTCGTGCGCGAGGGCTCCGCTCAAGGCTCCCAGCATTCCGACGCGGCTGAGGTGCGCCAGCTCGTCGCGAAGCGTGGCGGCATTCTCCTCCGATTGAATGCGCTTGGTGATGTCGCTGAAGGCGACGACCGCACCCGTCACGCGATCACCCTGCGTTTGCGCCTTCGTCCACAACTCGGCATGAAAGCTGGTGCCGTCGGCGCGCCATAGCACCTCGTCCTCGAAGTGCACGCCCTCCGGCGTTTTCAGCACCTGGCTGAGGTGATTGCACTCCGCGGCCGGAAACGGCGTCCCGTCCGGGTGGCTGTGGTGGATAAGGTCGTGCATGTGCTTGCCGAGCAACGCATCGGCGCTGTCGTAGCCCAGGAGGCGGAGCGACGCCTTGTTGCAGAACGTGCAACGCCCTTCGAAATCAACCCCGAAGATTCCCTCTGCAACCGAGTTCAGGATCACCCGCAGCTTGTCTTCGCTCTCGCGCAGGGCCTTTGCTGCCCGCTGCCGTCCCGTGATGTCGTGTGCGATGGCCGAAATTCCGACGACGCGCCCTGCACCATCGTGAATAGGCGACACATTCAGCGAGACTTCGATCGGAGTTCCGTTCTTCCTGTAGTGGACCGTCTCATGCCGGCTGACGGTGTTGGACATCTTCGTGAAGTCCAGATCGGACTTTTCGCCGGATCTCACGAGCGTGGAGAACACCTCGCCGATGGCCTCACTTTCATCATACCCGTACAGCCTGGCTGCGCCGGCATTCCAATCCGTGATGATGCCATCAGTATTTTGACCGACGATCGCGTCCTCCGACGACTCGACGATGGCAGCGAGGCGAAGCCGCACCTCCATCATGGCCTGCCTGCGAATCAGCTGTTCGTGATCTTCTTCCGCCTTCTCGCGTTCCGCGATCAGGGACGCGAGCATCAATCCCGAGACAGACAGGGTCGCGAAGAACACGTCGAGAAGCAACGCGTTGACGAATGGCGTGTACAGGGCAAACGGCCCGCGTCCGAAGGCGGTCGCGAGCGTTGCGATCGTTGCCACGATGAGGGCCGACAGCGCCGATCCGCCGACGCCGAACCGGATCGATGCCCAGATCACGAACGGCAGCAGCATCAGTGCCGGGACTTGCAGCTTGATTCCGAACACCGCGTAGCAGGCAAGAATGAGCAAGCCGACAAGAGCGGCAAATTCGGCCAAACGCGTCGGCGCGGTGAATTTCAAAAAGCTGGGGCCGGCGAACACAAGTGGGGCAATCAGCAGCGCGCCCGTGGCATCCCCGAGCCAGTAGACGAACCATTCGCGCGCCAGTCCCGAATAGCCCTCCAGTCCACTCGAATGGAGAACCGCGACCCCGATCGTCGAGCTGACAAGCGTACTTGTCAGAGCGCCGAGGATGACCAGCCCCAGGACATCCCTGAGCCGGGACATGGACGTATCGAACCCGATGCGCTGCAACAAAAAGCGGCCTGTCGCCGCTGCAGCCACCGTCCCCACGGCCTGGCCCGCGGCAGTCAGCATCGGCACGGAACCCTGTGAGGCTATAAGAAAGGCGGCCGCGAAGAGCGCCGGCCAGATGCGATAGCCGCACAAGACGACCGCCGCGAGTGCTACGCCGTACGCCGGCCACACCGGACCGATGTTGCTGCTTCTGATCTCGGTGGTCGCCTGGCCGAGCTTGCCCGCGACGTAATAGGCGGCGAACACAATGGCCGCCTGGAAGACGACTTTGCGCAAATCGAATCGCGCAACGGTGACTGAGATCTCTGCCATCCCCCGCCCCGTATCGGCGCAACCACAATGACACATCCCTGAGCGGAGCGCACTGTCTATCCGATTGCTTCCGCTGATTCGCCAGGCACGTCAGGCCTCGCCGTACCGCTCAATTTTCGTAAAGCCGTCTCAATAGTTGGGCGACGGCCGTCCCCGCGGCGGATGCAGCTCGTCCTTGGTGAGTTTGCCGTCCTCGTTCAGATCCATCTGCGCGAACAGCGAACGGGCCGTCGCGGCAAACTCATCGAAATCGATGCACCCCTGCCCTTTGAAATCCACCAGCGGCGACGCGGTGGACTGATCTTCGTCCCAGCGCTGCTGATTGACGGCACGCACCTCGTCATCGTCCAGGCAGCCATTTTTCTTCACGTCCGCCTTTGCGAAATCCGCCCGCAGGCCGTCCTCCATTTCCTTCCGTGTGACGATGCCATCGTGGTTGGCATCGTATTTCTCGAGAATAGAGCTTGGCGGGTGAAACTCGGACGGATGGTCTCCCCTATCAGGCGGCGGCCTTCCACCGCCGCAGCCGGCAAGGCAGAGCACTGCACACACGGAAAAGACGGCCCCGAACACACGCATCGCGGTACTCCGCCATCGGCGGCACCCGGCGTCAATGTGCCTTGCGTTAATAAAGGCCGGTCTGGCCTTTCATAGCGTCGAAGATCTTTGCCGTGTCATAGCCAACGCCCTTCTTGAACACGAGCGGCATGGCTTCAATGGCTGCCGGCTTCTTCGAGGGATCGCCCTCCACAACCGCCAGATCGGCCCGCTTGCCGACTGCCAGCGAACCGACATCCTTGTCGCGGCCGAGATAGGTGGCGCCATTCAGCGTCGCGATCTTCAAGGCCTGCGGGAATGAGAATCCCGCCTCGACCAGCAGCTCGATTTCGCGCTTGCCCGAGAAGCCGGGGATCACGCCGCCATAGCCGGTGGGGTCGGTGCCGGCCAGCAGCGTGCCACCGGCATCGGCGAACATCTTTTCCAGTTTCATCATCTTGGGAAAGATGACCGTGTAGGGCTTCATGCGATCGTTGGTCGAGGTTTTCGACCATGTGTCCTCGTACTGCTTACGCAATTCGGGGATCAGCATGTCGAGCGCGCGCGCCGGAGCCTCAGGCCTGCCCGGCGTGAAGGTTTCGAACACGGTGAGCGTGGACGTCAGCGCCACGTGCTTGGCGACAAGAAGGTCGATCAGCGATTTCATTTCTGCGCTGTTCTCATCGAGCGAGGCCAGCGCCTGCTGCGAACCAGCAGGACATTCATCCGGCTTCTTGTCCTTGTTGAAGTCGGTCATCACGCCGAAGCCGTGTTCCAGATTGTCGATGCCGAGTTCGGCGGCCTCGCGATAGGTCACCGAGCACAGGTGCCC
Source organism: Rhizomicrobium sp. (assembly GCA_035517755.1). Taxonomy (GTDB): domain Bacteria; phylum Pseudomonadota; class Alphaproteobacteria; order Micropepsales; family Micropepsaceae; genus Rhizomicrobium. Next base: position 4,631 of record DATIYG010000192.1, read on the forward strand.
GGTGATCTTCATCCCGCGCGCGTGCGCCGCCGTGATGGCCGCTCCTAGTTCCGCGCGCGTGATGTTGGTGTAGGCCTTGAACGAGGTCGCGCCTTCATCGGCCCAGTGGTTCACCATTTTCGTGGCATCTTCCGGTCCCGACAGCACATGCATCTCGAGGATCGGCAGGCCGGCCCCGTTCAGGTAGGGCGCCGTGGCATCGAGATCGGGACCGATGACATCGCCCCTATCGATGGCGAGCTTCAGGTTGATGTCGCCGTAGCCTTCGAGCGAGCCGGCGGTGCGCGCCGTCGTCGTTCCCCCGGCCAGATAGAGCCGTGGGAAGGTGTAAAGCATCGTCGAATAATCGTGCCGGCCCATCGGATAGAACAGGTGTTCGTGCACCATCACAAAGCCGGGCAACAGCGTCTTGCCGTGCGCGTCGATGAGGGTTGCACCTGCGGGAACGCGAATGCGCGAGGCGGCGCCGATCGCGGCGATGCGGCCATCGCGGATGACCAGCGTTTGGTCATATTTCGGCGCGGCGCCGGTGCCGTCGACGATCTCGGCATGCGTGAAGGCGATGACCGGCTGGTTGTAGGCGACAAACTTCGCATCGTCGGACTGTGCCGGCGGTGGTGCCGCCGCGGCATCGTCATCCATGTCCTGAGCGGACGCGGACCCGGTTGTAAGAATAGCTAGGAACACAGCTAGGATCACTGTCTGCCGCATCGCTATTCCTCTTGTTAACATCACCGCAGGCGTCCGTGTGTATCGTCGGGTGGCAAGAGTGTGCTTCGTTCTCGCCTCGCCTCAACGATATTCAAGTATCCAACACACGGAGCGTCTGTCTTTCCGTGGGGATCAGCTGTATAGGCCGATTTCAAGGCTGCAAGCACATCGCTCGCATGATCAATGTCCTTTTGCGCGCGCGGCGAAGGTGGCGTGTCGTTTCCCCAGACGGCGAGGCTTTGCACATACTGTTCCTGATCGGCGATGGCCTGCGCCAGTTGGCCTGTCTGGGCATAAGCACAAGCCAGCTGAAAGAATGCGCCTCCATAATCCGGCTGTGATTTCAGTCCCGCGGTGAACTCGGCGATTGCCTCAGGAATTCTGCCGGCAAGCCGCAATGTCCACCCGCGATGGTAGTGGAATGGCATTCCATCCTGCGGGCCCTGCACCTTTACAAGCTTGTCCAGCGTCGCTAGCGATGCATCGTAATCCCCCATCGTTCTGTAAATTCCCGCAATGCTGATGTATCCCCAAAACGCCATGTTTGGGTCATGGGTCTGCCTAATCAGGCGCCGATTAAGTCTTATGGCCTCTTCGTAGGCGCCAAGTTCGTTCTGTAAATTCGCAGCTGCCCCCAAGGGATGTTCATCCTGCGGTGCTAAGGCATGCCATCGGCTGGCATCGTTCAGCGCCGCCAGAAAGAGACGATCGCGTCCTTCCCCCGGACCAACTTCGCCAGCACTTTCATCATAGAGCCGTCCCCGCGTCTTGAGGGCGAGTATTCTCAAATCCGGTTCCAACGCATCGCTATTCAAGGCGAACGTCAAGGCTCGCAGGGCTTCTCGTGTGTCGGCGTCATCGGCGAGAGCTATGCCTCGGGCGAGATTGTCTGCGGCCACGTCCCGCGGAAGTGGAACGGAATTCGGGTCGACCGCAGGCGGCTTGCCTTCGAGCTGGATAGTGCGGCCGTCGTAGGTGATATCGCGGACAATGTATGTCGGATTTGCTTCTCCAAAGTGGAATGTCGCACCATTGAGAAAATAGTGCACTGAGACACCCTTGTTCGTCTCAAGAGAGTCCGCAAGGGCTGCCCCTGCCACTTCAACGTCGGTCGCGGCAACATCCTCCGGAATGAGGAACCGCTGATGAACGTGCTGGAGTTCGAACACGAGCGTGCCGTTGTCGACATTTGTTTCCTGCACGATCCCAACAGCTGTCCGCAGTTCGGCGTCAGCAGCCAAAGCCGAGCCCGTTAGCTGGAGTCCGAGCAGGACCATCACAGACGGCCTGACAAACCAAGTTTCCAAGTGCCCCACCCGTCTCCGATCCAGTTCGCCCGGCTTCGCGCTGGCGCGCTTCGCCGTGGCAGTCTCCGCCGCTGCGCGGCGTAGACTGGTGGGCGGTGACGGGTTCGAACCGCCGACCCCATCGGTGTAAACGATGTGCTCTTCCGGCTGAGCTAACCGCCCGAGGCGCCATCTATATCAGCGGACCTCGCCGACGTCAGCCGGACCATGCGAGGCAAATGGTCTAGTCGGAGCCGACGACGAAGCGGTTGCCTTCGGAATCCTTCATGATGACGTAGCTGCCCCAGGGCTGCTTCTGCAGCGGGCCCTCGAATTCCACGCCCCGCTCGGAAAGCTGGCGATAGGTGGCCTCGACATCGTCGCAGGCCATCGAGCAGTTCATCTGCGTGCCGACGCGGCCCTCCTCGCCCTCCATCGTGAACAGGACGACACGCGTTTCGGCCTTGCCGATGCGCAGTTCGATCCAGCGCCGACCCGGCCGCATCGCCTGATCGGTCGCCACCTTGAAGCCGAGCTTCTCGGTGTAGAATTTCAGCGCGCGATCCTGATCCGCAACCGGAATGCTCATGAATTTGAGATGGGTAATCATCGCTGGCTCCATCGCTTTTCCGGGAAGCATCGCTAAGGGTCATGGCTTGCGCGGGCAAGCCGTCCAATGCCTACTATAGTGATGGTCAGGAAAGCGCCGCCGGACGACTACGTGATCGAAACGCTGCTGCCCGATCTCGTCGGGCACGATCGTGCGTCTTCAGCCTTTATCGTCTTCCTCAAGCTGTGGCACGCGAGCGGAGGCGCCGGACGGCGCATCGAGGTGAGCCTCAGCACACTCGCGGTCGAGACCGGGCTGTCGAAGTCGAGCATCCAGGCAGCAATCGCGCGCCTGAAGCGGCGGGGATTGATTTCGGTGAAGCGCAGTTCGCCAACCGCGGTGCCGGTCTACACCGTCCTGGCACCGTGGCGGCGATAAGAAACTCAGCCGTTCAGCGCGTCTCTGAGCTGCTTGCCCGGGCGGAAGCGGGGCTGCTTCGATGGCTTGATTGTGATTTCTGCGCCCGTCTGGGGATTGCGGCCCTTGCCGCCGGCGCGTTGCGCCACAGCGAATACGCCAAATCCCGTCAGCCGCACCTCGTCGCCCGACTTCAAGGCGTCCGTGATGATGTCGAAAACGCCGTCGACTGCCTTGGCGGCGTCGTTCTTGGCGAGGCCCGAGCGGTCGGAAAGATGTTGCGTCAGATCATTCTTGTTCATGGGGGAGAGGCTCCTTTCGAGCGATTCAGTCCCGGATTCCCTGAGTCTAGGAGCGGCCGGGCCGCCTCGTCAAAGCGAAATCCAGGGAATCGGCGGGTTTTTTGCTTAACGGTTGCGCGAGCGGTTACCCGGCCGACGGCCAACCGCCTGGGATGAAAAGGAAAAAGGGCCGCGCATGGCGGCCCCTTCCCTTCTGTCCAACAGGGATCAGTGCGTGACGATCGCGTCGTCGGGCGGCGTGGCCGCCGGCCCGGGCGGGACCATCGCCGATTCGTCCCAGTCGATCGGCTCGGGCTGCCGGGTCAGCGCCACCTTCAGCACCTCCTCGACATTGCGCACCGGCACGATCTTCATTCCCGTCTTCACGTTGTCCGGGATCTCGGCCAGATCCTTCTCGTTGTCGGCCGGGATGATCACCGTCTTGATGCCGGCACGCAGGGCCGCGAGCAGCTTCTCCTTCAAGCCTCCGATCGGCAGGACACGGCCGCGCAGCGTCACTTCGCCCGTCATGGCCACATCGCGGTGGATCGGGATGCCGGTGATGACCGAGATGATGGAGGTCGCCATCGCTACACCAGCCGACGGACCGTCCTTGGGCGTGGCGCCTTCCGGCACGTGTACGTGGATGTCCTTGTTGTCGAAGGTGGGCGGCTTGATGCCGAAGCTCGTCGCCTTGGAGCGCACATAGGAGCGCGCTGCGTCGATCGACTCCTTCATCACGTCGCCGAGCTTGCCGGTGGTCTGCATACGGCCCTTGCCGGGCAGCATGACGGACTCGATCTGCATTGTCTCGCCGCCGACTTCCGTCCAGGCGAGACCTGTGACGACACCGACCTGGTCCTCGCTCTCCACCTCGCCGTAGCGCCATTTGCGCACACCGGCGTAGCTGCCGAGGTTCTCGGGCGTCACTTCGACCGACGCGGCCTTGCCGGAAACGATCTCCTTCACCGCCTTGCGGGTAAGGCTGGCGATCTCGCGCTCGAGATTGCGCACGCCCGCTTCGCGCGTGTAGTAGCGGATCAGATCGCGCAAACCATCGTCGCTGATCTTCCACTCTTCCGGCTTGAGGCCGTGCGCCTCCATTTCCTTGCCGATGAGGTGGCGCTTGGCGATCTCCACCTTCTCATCCTCGGTGTAGCCGGGGATGCGGATGATCTCCATGCGGTCCATCAGCGGCTGCGGCATGTGCAGCGTGTTGGCCGTGGTAATGAACATCACGTCCGAGAGGTCGAAATCGACCTCGAGATAGTGGTCGTTGAAGGTGTGGTTCTGCTCCGGATCGAGCACTTCGAGCAGCGCGCTCGAAGGATCGCCGCGCCAATCGGCGCCCAGCTTGTCGATTTCGTCGAGCAGGAAGAGCGGATTGGCGCTCTTCGCCTTCTTCATCGACTGAATAATTTTGCCGGGCATGGAGCCGATATAGGTGCGCCGGTGGCCGCGGATTTCCGCCTCGTCACGCACGCCGCCAAGCGACATGCGCACGAATTCGCGGCCCGTGGCGCGTGCGATCGACTTGCCGAGCGAGGTCTTGCCGACGCCGGGAGGTCCGACCAGGCACAGGATCGGTCCCTTCATCTTGCCGGCGCGTTGCTGCACGGCGAGATATTCGAGGATGCGCTCCTTCACCTTCTCGAGCCCGTAATGATCCTCGTTGAGGATCTCTTCGGCGAGCTTC
>DATIYG010000193.1:0-3955 GCA_035517755.1 Rhizomicrobium sp.
CGGAGGAAACCGTGCGACACATCATTGGCGTCGGCGTAACCGCCGGTCAGCCATCCGTCGTCCTCGATTTCAATGCCACCGGTTCCCTGGCCGGCTCCGGAACCGGCATTCGGATCGTCGAAGTGTTCGAACGTTCCATCCTCGTGGTGGCGGATGAACCCATGCAAGATGCCGTCCGCGTCGAAGACAATCCCCGTCACATCGCCGAAATTGTTGAGGCCGATGGCATTGGTGCCCTGACTGTCTCCTGAGCCACCCATTGGATCATCGAACTTCGTGATCGTTCCGTCCTTGTCCCGCAGATAGGAGTGGTATGCCCCATTGTCGTCAAAGTAGTTTCCAGCGATCTGGCCCTTGTTGTTCAGCCACTGGACGATCGTTCCGCCCGTGCCTTCCGGTATCGCAAAGGTTTCGATCCGATGGCCTGGGCGCAGGGCCCAGCCGTTCTCGACGCCGGTGTGCTTGTTGACATAGGTGCCGAGTGTTTCACCCTTGTCGTTCAGAATGCCGGAGAATGTGTCGCTGCCTTTGACCGTGATGCTGCTGAACGTGAACGTGTTGTCGCCGTTCGGCGTGGCCACGAACGCATGGAACTGGCCGGCGCTGTCCATGTATTGGCCGGAGAGTTCGCCCTTCTCATTGATGCCGAACAGCCGCGTTCCATACAGAGTGGGATCGGCATCCGGCTCGTCGATGATGATGTAGCTCGGATCGAGCAGCACGGGCTTGCGGGCCTTCTTCGCCCCTGCGGCCTGTGCGTGCGGCCGCGCCGAGCGATTTTCCCCAAACCGGTCCGCGAGATGCGCTGCGTGCGCTCCCCGAAGGTTCGAGGGGTCGTGCTTCCCCGGCATGGCTGTTCCCGCGCCCGTCAGCGCAAACACGCTGCCAAGCAGAATCGAACTGAAAATGGATAGTTTGGTCTTGCTCATGATGTTGCCCTCCAGTGGCAAGTTTGCGTCGTCGAGGGCTTTGATCATCAGGAACCGGCCACTTCCCGGGCAGATGCAGCGGCGGACAGAGCGTTGCAACGCCATGCAACCCGTTGCATGGCCGCCAAAAAAGCCGAATATCCTGACGAGGGAGCGTTTCGGGGAAGTTTGTGTCGGCGGCGGAATCCGTTTCGCGGGAAGATGGGTTTGCACAGCGGCTTTCGCTCGCGCTGAAGGCTGCGAATCTGAGCCGCGCACAGCTTTCGGTTGCGGTCGGCATCGACAAATCCGTGGTGAGCCGCTGGCTCTCCGGGCAGGTGCAGCCCACCAATCACAATCTGGCGCGGATCAGCGCGGCGATCGCGCAAGTCCACCCCGGCTTCAACATGACATTGTGGACCGCGCCGCGGGCGCAGTTCGAAGCAGCCATCGGGCTTTGCCCGCCCTCCGATGCCGCTCCCTCAGACGCGCCTTGGGCTGCCGATGCCGGCGTGGCGGCGCAACCATGGCTGCGCAGCAACGCTTTTCTGGCTGCGGCGGCAGGAATTCTTCTGCTTATCGTTGGGATCGGACTCTGGATCGGGTTGCGCACGCAACCGCACGCGACCGCACCATCGCCCGCCGAGGCTCAAACGGCATCCATCGCCGTGATGCCGTTCGTGAACATGAGCGGCGATCCCGCGAAGGACTATCTCGGCGATGGAATTGCCGAGGAGATCCTCAACGATCTCGCGAACACTCCCAATTTGCGCGTCGCGGCGCGGACATCCTCGTTCTCATTCAAAGGCAAGAGCGCCGACATCGGCGAGATCGCGCACAAGCTGAACGTTGCGGCGGTCCTCGAGGGAAGCGTGCGCCTTGAGGGACGGCGTGTCCGCATCGTGGCGCAGCTCATCAAGGCGAAGGACGGATTCCATCTGTGGTCCGCACGCTACGATCGCGACTTCAAGGACATTCTGGCGGTGCAGGACACCATTGCGCGAACCATCGTCGGGCAGCTCGCGCAAAAACTCCTGCCCGGATCCTCGGCCAGCCTCGCCTACCGCGCACCGTCGCGCACGACGATCGATCCGGACGCCTACACGGCCTATCTCCAGGGCCGTTACGCCATGAACCGGAGCGACGCGGAGGACTTTCTCCGCGCCATCGGCTTCTTCAAACAGGCGGTCAGATTGCAGCCGGATTTCGTCGCCGCCCACGCCTATCTCGCCAATATGTATGTCGCGCTTTATTCGAATGGCGAGCGCCGGGACACGCTCGGTCCCGGAAAAGAGGAGATTGCGACCACACTGCGCCTCGACCCTGAAAACTACATTGCCTTGCTGGCAGATGCGCAGGTCAGGGCGCTTGCCTGGCAATGGAATGACGCGGACGCCGCCATGCGGCGATTGCTGCGGGAGCATCCCAACGAAGCGGACGCACATCTCTATTATGCGATCTTCCTGCAGACCATCGGCCTCTGGGAGAAATCGCTGGCCGAATTCCGTCGCGGAGCGGAATTGCAACCGCTTGTTCCCACCTTTCGCGACAACATTGCGTTCACCCTGCACGTTCTTGGCCGCGAGCGTGAGGCCGTCGCCGAATACAAACAGGAACTGGAGCTCGACCCGAGCCTTGTCTGGGGCCTTGCCGGGCTTTGCGGCAGCTACGCGAACATCGGCAAGCTGGGCGAAGCCAAACAAATCCTGAGTGACCGGCTGATCCGGAACTATGGCGACGACCGGAACACCCTCTATTGCGCATCCATCATTGCCTATCGCGAACACGATCGCGGCCAATTGCAGAAAATTGCCCAGCAGTCCGAGCGGCTTTACGCACGGCACGCGCTCGGCACCGCCTGGGTCACGTTCCCGTTTGCATTTTTGGGCGATTATGTGCGCGCGATGGATTGGCTGGAGAAGGCCTACGCCGACAAGGACTATACCCTGTTCTACACCATCGCAGAGCCGGACTTGCCGGCCGGCCTCAAGCAAACGCCGCGCTGGCACGCCCTGATGCAGCGGCCCGCGTTCCAGGACATCGCGCGCGTGCGCGCGCAAATCCTCGCCCGCGCGGATAGCCGAACCCCGTAGTCCGAAGGGCGAGGTTATGCGGTCTGCTTTGTGCGCCAGCCTTCGGCGTAGGTTTCGCGCGCATCGCGGGCGAACGGCACCGGCGATACCTTCACGCGCACTTCAAGCTGCTTGTGGCGTTCCACCGTCGGCTTCTTCGATCCGCCGCCGGCTTCCGGCTCACCCCAGACGAGCGTCAGCACCTCGCCTTCCTCGATGTCCGGATCGACCATGCCGAGCGACAAGGCCTGCCGTTCATTGGCGGAGTAGCCGGAGAACATGGAAAGACCCACCACCTTGCCCTTCTTCATCACCGCATCGAAGCTCGCCGAGCCGTAATTGGCGATCGGGATGTCGAAGAATTTGTAGATGTCGCGGCCCGGCTCGAACAGGCAGTCATACGCCTTGGCGATATCCTCACCGTTCCAGGCAAACGTCACCTTGCGGCGATGCTTCTTGCCTTCCATCTTCTTCAGCGCGTCGGCGCCGATGAAGTCGTGGTCGAACTTCACGAACGGGCCGTAACCGAGCTCGTATGGGTTCGAGTAGTAGTCCTCGATCTTGTTCGACACGAAACTGCCGGAGATCGACCCGGTGGCTTCGTAGCCGCCGGCCGGCAGCCATTCGCGGTATGACTTCATGTCGTCGCCGGAATAGACAGCCGGCAGCGGCGACGGAATCCATCCCGACTCCAGCGTGTTCGACGCGTAGGCGCGCGCGCCAACCGCCGTCAGCCCGAATTCCTTGCCCGCTTCCATGATGATGTCGCGGATTTCGAGATACTGCTCGTACGGGCCCCACACTTCGAGGCCCGGCTCGCCCGCCATGCCGTGGCGCAGCGCGCGCACCTTGCGGCCGCCGATGTTGATCTCGCCCATGAAGAAGAACTTGATATCCGGCACCGGGCCGCCGTTCAGCTTGGCGATGACGTCCTTCGCCTTCGGTCCCTGGATCTGGAAGCGGTAGTGATTGCGC
>DATIYG010000194.1:0-5629 GCA_035517755.1 Rhizomicrobium sp.
CGAGTTCGGGGAAGGCTGCAATGTCGGTCTCGAAGGTGGTTTCCGACGAGATGGTCTTGGTGTCGCCGCCGGGATCGACGCGGCGGCTGTCGTCGGCATGAGCGAGGCGAGAGAGCCACAACCCCGTGCTGCCGTAACGCGCCGCCAAATCGCGAGGCGGCGCATCCTGCAATTGCGCGATCGTCGTGATGCCATCCTTGGCCAAGCGGCCTTGCAGCGCCGCACCGGCGCCGCGGATGAACGAAACCGGCTTGTCGCGCAGGAACGCGACGGCTTCGGCGCGCCCGATCACCGCAAAGCCGCGCGGTTTGTCGAGATCGCTCGCCAGCTTGGCGAGGAACTTGTTGAACGACAGTCCGATGGAGACCGTGATGCCGACCTCGCGCTCAATGCGGGCGGCCAGCGCCGCCATGGTGCGAGCCGGCGAGCCATGATGCAGTGTCTCGGTGCCGGAGAGATCGAGATAGGCTTCGTCCAGCGACAGCGGCTCGACCAGCGGGGTGAGGTCTCGCATCATGGCGCGCACGGCGCGGCTCGCCTCGGTGTATTTTGCAAAATTCGGCTTGATGACCGTGGCGTGCGGGCAAAGCTTCAGCGCCTGGAACATCGGCATGGCGGACTTCACGCCATATTGTCGGGCCACATAGCAGCAGGTGGACGCCACGCCGCGCTTGCCGCCGCCGATGATCACCGGCTTGTCGAGCAGCGAAGGATCATCGCGTTTCTCGATGGCGGCGTAGAACGCGTCGCAATCCATGTGCGCGATGGCGAGCGTGTCGAGTTCGGGATGAGCGAGGATGCGGTGGCGGCCGCAAGTCGCACAGCGCTTGGAGTTGTCCGCCACCGGTGCAAGACAGTCGCGGCACAGCGCACTCATCGCGGCAGGCCAGCGTCGACTTCACCGGGCGCCCAAAGCCACGCGGCGCCGCGCACGCCGCTCGAATCGCCGTGCCTGTTGCGCACGATCTTCGTCGTGCCTTCCGGATGAAACGCATACCGTTCGATGCGTGGCGGCAGTTCGGTGTAAAGCGCCTCGATCTTCGACAAGCCGCCGCCCATCACGATGGCATCGGGATCGAGGATGTTCACGACCGAGGCGATGGCGCGCGCCATGCGGTCGAACCAATCGTCCATCACGCGAACCGCAGCGGCATCGCCGGCAGCGGCGGCACCGGCAATGTCGGTGGCCATCACACGGCGGCCGGTGGCGCGCTCATACTGCGCCATGACGGCTGGTCCGCTGCACCAGGTCTCGATGCAGCCGGAACGCCCGCAGTAGCAGGCCGAACCGGTGACCTCTCCATCCCGCGGCGCGGGCAGGGAATTGTGACCCCATTCGCCGGCAATCGCGTGCGCGCCGACCAGGAGCCGCCCGCCGACACAAACGCCGCCACCGACGCCAGTGCCCGCGATAATGCCGAAGACGACATCGTCGCCGGCAGCAGCGCCATCGCTCGCCTCGGACAGCACAAAGCAGTTGGCGTCGTTCGCCACCCGAACTAGCCGCCCGAGCGCCGCCGCCAGATCCCTGTCGAGCGGATGGCCGATCAGGTGTGTGGAATTGGCGTTCTTCACGAGACCCGTCTGCGGGCTGATTGTACCGGGAATGGCGACACCGACCGATCCGCGCCCGCCGAGCTTCTTCTCGGCCGTCAGCACAAGGTCGCCAATCGCACGGATGACAGCCTGGTACTCCTCTTGTGGCGTGGACACGCGCTCGCGCAGCAAGATTGCGCCGGATTCGTCCAGCGCGAGGATTTCGATCTTTGTGCCACCGAGATCGACCCCGATTCGCATTCCGCCTCGCTCCTTCACGGCGGACGAGGAGGGCATAAACCCAAGGTGCCAACAAGGGGCATCGCGCGTTGCTGCAGCGGGCGCCGGAGGCAGAAGAATCCGCCATTTTGGCCGATAGGCATGGACGAAGGGGTGATTGCTAAGGGGGCGTTAAGAGATTCGAACTAAAGGTAAGCGAACCCCAAGCAGCCTCGGCGCAGCCCGCGCCACAGAAAGGCCGGAGATCGAGCGATGGATGCGAAATCCAAGACCGTCCTGATCGTCGAGGACAATGAGCTCAACATGAAGCTCTTCCACGATCTGCTCGACGCCCACGGCTACAATATCCTTCAGACCAAGGATGGCATGGAAGCGCTCGACATCGCGCGCGAACATCATCCGGACCTTATCCTGATGGATATCCAGCTTCCGGAAGTCTCCGGACTGGAAGTGACCAAATGGCTCAAGGAAGATGATTCGCTGAAGAGCATTCCGGTCGTGGCGGTGACGGCCTTCGCCATGAAGGGCGACGAGGAGGTCATCCGGCAGGGTGGGTGCGAGGCTTACATCTCCAAGCCGATTTCCGTGACGAGCTTCCTGGACACTGTGCGCCGCTTCATTGGCTGAGGTGCCATGAGCGCGCGCGTCCTCGTCGTCGATGACATTCTCTCCAATGTAAAACTGCTCGAAGCGAAGCTGACGGCGGAATACTTCGAAGTCGTGACCGCCTCCAACGGGCCGGACGCGCTGAAACGCATCGAAGAGCAGGAGCCGGACATCGTCCTGCTCGACGTGATGATGCCCGGCATGGACGGCTTCGAGGTCTGCCGCCGCATCAAACACGATGCCAAGACCGCCCATCTGCCGGTGGTGATGGTGACGGCTCTCGACCAGCCATCGGATCGTGTCGCGGGTCTCGACGCCGGCGCCGACGATTTCCTCACCAAGCCGGTGGACGACGCGGCGCTGCTTGCTCGTGTCCGCAGCCTTGTCCGCCTCAAGGTGATGACCGACGAGCTTCGCCTGCGCGAGACGACCGGCCAGAACATGGGTCTGATCGATCCGGCGACGAACCTGATGGAGTCGCAGCCTTCCGGCCGGATCCTGATCGTGGAGGATCGGCCCGAATCGGCGGCGTGGTTCAACTCGGTGCTAGGATCCACGAACGAGGTGGCGGCCGTCGATGCCTTCGAGGAAGCCGTGGTTCGCGTTCGCGGCGGATACTACGATCTGATCATCGTCAGCCTCGGCTTGCGGACCTTCGACGGGTTGCGCCTCTGCTCGCAGCTTCGCTCCCTGCCGGAAGGCCGCAATGTTCCCATTCTCGTGCTGGTGAGCGACGGCGACCGGCGCAAGCTCACCCAGGCGCTGGAGATGGGCGTCAACGACTATCTCACCCGGCCCGTCGACAAGAACGAACTGGTCGCGCGGGTGCGCACCCAGCTGCGCAAGAAGGTTTATTCCGACCGACTTCGTCACAATGTGCAGCTCAGTCTCGAGATGGCGATCACCGATCAGCTCACCGGACTGCACAACCGGCGCTATATGGCGCGCCATCTCGATACGCTCATCAGCGACGCGCACAAGTCCGGCAAGCCGCTGGCGTTCCTCATCATGGACATCGACAATTTTCGCGACGTCAACAACAACAATGGCCATGACATCGGCGACGAGGTGCTGAAGGAGTTTGCAGGCCGCATCGCCGAGAACGTGCGCGGCATCGATCTCGCCTGCCGGTTCGGCGGTGAGGAATTCGTCGTCGTGATGCCCGACACCGACATGGAACTCGCCGGAACGGTCGCGGAGCGTCTGCGCAGGAGCGTGGAAGCGGCGCCCTTCACGGTCAGCCGCCCCCCCAACAAGCTCAACATCACGGTCAGCATCGGTATCGCCGGGTCTGTTGGCGACAGCGACTCCTCGGATGCGCTGCTGCGGCGCGCCGACAAGGCTCTCTACCGCGCCAAGCACGAAGGCCGCAACCGCGTCATCGCCGACGCGGCATAATCCTTCACATCGCCCCAAACTGCGCTAAGACTTCCAATAACAGATATTGGAGGTTTGCATGGGGCCGCTTCACGGACTTCGGATTGTGGAATTTGCCGGGCTTGGGCCCGGGCCGTTCGCTGCCATGTTGTTCGCCGACATGGGCGCCGACGTCATCCGCGTTGACCGCAAGGGCGGACGAACGCCCTCCAAGGCGGAAGTCTATCTGCGCGGACGTTCGACCGTCGCATTCGATCTCAAGAAACCGGAAGCCGTCGAGGCTTCGCTCAAGCTGATCGAGAAAGCCGATGCGCTGATCGAAGGGTTTCGCCCCGGCGTGATGGAGCGTCTAGGCCTGGGGCCGGATGTTTGCCTCAAGCGCAATCCGCGTCTGGTCTATGGTCGCATGACGGGATGGGGACAGACCGGCCCGCTCGCCAAGGCTGCGGGCCACGATATCAACTACATCGCCTTGTCCGGTGCGCTGCACGGGATCGGGCGCAAGGGCGAAAAGCCGGTGCCGCCGCTCAACCTTGTCGGCGATTTCGGTGGCGGAGCGCTCTATCTCGGCTTCGGCATTGTGTGCGCAGTTCTGGAAGCACGATCATCGGGAAAAGGGCAGGTGGTCGATGCGGCGATGACAGACGGCGCGGCATCGCTGATGAGCGTGTTCTACGGCATGATCGCCTCCGGTCTCTGGCGCGACGAGCGCGGCGTCAACCTGCTCGACGGCGGCGCGCATTTCTACGACACTTACGAGACGAAGGATGGAAAGTGGGTCGCGATCGGCTCCATCGAACCGCAGTTCTACCGCGAGTTGATGGAGAAAACGGGCATCACCGATCCGGCGTTTGCCGCGCACATGGATCGCGACGCCTGGCCGACGCTGAAGGAGAAGCTAGCGGCCGTCATCCGCACGAAGACCCGCGACGAATGGGACGCGATCATGCTTGGCGGCGATGTCTGCTATGCGCCGGTGCTTTCGCTGGCTGAAGCGCCGAAGCATCCGCACAACATCGCGCGCGAGACGTTCATTGATATCGAAGGCGTGATGCAGCCCGCGCCCGCGCCACGCTTCAGCCGCACGGCACCGGACAAGCCACACGCGCCGAAACTGCCGACAACAGAGGCCTCGTTGAGGGCGTGGGGCTTCTCGGCGGACGATGTGGAAACATTGAAGACTGCGGAAGCGATCTAGGATCACGATGGACGTTCAAGCCTACCTGGATCGCATTGGCGTCGCGGGGCCGATTGCGCCGGATCTTTCGGGGCTTCGGGCACTGCACCGCGCACACCTGATGGCGATCCCGTACGAGAATCTGGATGTGCAGCTTGGTCGCACCGTGACCACGGAAATCGCGCCGATCTACGGCAAGATCGTCGGCCGGCATCGCGGCGGCTGGTGCTATGAGATGAACGGTGTCTTCGGCTGGGCGCTCAAGGAACTCGGCTTCGCTGTCACACGCGGCGCCGGCGGCGTGATGCGCGAGGCGATGGGCGATTTCTCCGTCGGCAATCATCTCGTGCTGCATGTACGCTTGCCGGAAGGCGATTGCCTGGCCGATGTCGGGTTTGGTGATGGGCCGATCGAACCCATTCGCATTGTGCCCGGCGAGTTCAGCGATGGCCGCTTCTCCTTCGCGCTGTCGCAGCCGGATCCTGAGTGGTGGCGCGTGCACAATCATCCGCATGGCGGCGCGGCGTCGTTCGATTTCCGCCTGCGGCCGGCCGACGAGAGGTTGCTGGCCGAGAAGTGCCGCTTCCTGCAAACGTCCGAGACGTCGCCCTTCGTGCAGAATCTCGTCTGCCAGCGGCACACGAAGGGCGGTATCACGATCCTGCGCGGCCGCGTGTTGCGGAAGGTCACGCC
>DATIYG010000195.1:0-2030 GCA_035517755.1 Rhizomicrobium sp.
GGCGAGGGCGCCGAATGCCTGATCAACGGCCTGTTCATCGGCGACGGCCGCCAGCACCTCGACAACTATATGCTCGTCGAGCACGCCAGCCCGCACTGCGGCAGCCGCCAGTTTTACAACGGCATCCTCGATGGTCGCGCCCACGGCGTCTTCCATGGCCGCATCATCGTCCACAAGGACGCGCAGAAGACCGACGCCAAGCAGACCAACCGCAACCTGCTGCTTTCCGACACCGCCCAGATCGACACCAAGCCGCAGCTCGAAATCTACGCCGACGACGTGAAATGCACGCACGGCGCCACCATTGGCCAGATCGAGGAAAACTCGCTCTTTTATCTCCGCTCGCGCGGCATCGACGAAACTACCGCGCGGCGGCTTCTGCTTGTCGCCTTCGCCAGCGAATGCATGGACCGCATGAAGGAAGGTCCTGTCCGCGCCCACATCGAAAACTTGATCCACGATCACGCCCAGCGCCTGGCGCAAGCATCTATTGGGAGGAATTCATGACCACCGCCGCACAGCGCTTCAATCCGGCGGGCTCGGGCTTCGACGTGGAGCGCGTGCGCGCCGATTTTCCCATTCTCGCCACCGAAGTTCACGGCAAGCCGCTCGTCTATCTCGATAACGCCGCCACTTCGCAAAAGCCATTGGCCGTGATCGACGCCATCATGCGCTATTCCCAGGGCACCAACGCCAACGTCCATCGCGGCGTGCACTATCTTTCCGAAGCCGCCACCGAGGACTACGAAGCCGCGCGCCAGACCGCTGCGCAATTCATCCACGGGCCGCACCTGCACGAAATCATCTTCGTCCGCGGCACCACCGAGGGCATCAACCTCGTCGCGCAGACTTTCGGCCGCAGCCAGATCGGGGCGGGCGACGAAATCCTGATCACCGCCATGGAACACCATTCCAACATCGTGCCCTGGCAGATCCTATGCGATGAAAAAGGCGCCAAGCTCCGCGTCGCCCCAATCAACGACAACGGAGAACTTCTGCTGGACGAATTCGCGAAGCTTCTCGGCCCGAAAACAAAGCTGGCCGCCGTCACCCATGTATCAAACGCGCTCGGCACCATCACTCCGCTCAAGCGCATGATCGAGCTGGCTCACGCGCAGGGCGTTCCCGTGCTAGTCGATGGCGCGCAGGCCGTGCCGCACCTGAAAGTCGACGTGCAGGCGCTCGATTGCGACTTTTACACCTTCTCCGGCCACAAGGTGTACGGCCCCACCGGCATCGGCGTTCTTTGGGGCAAGACGGAGCTGCTCGAATCCATGCCTCCCTATCAGGCCGGCGGAGACATGATCCGCTCCGTCACGTTCGACAAGACGACCTACAACAAGCTGCCCTATAAATTCGAAGCCGGCACCCCGGACATCGCCGGCGTCATCGGCCTGGGAGCCGCGCTGAAATACGTGACCGGGCTCGGCATCGACAACATCGCCGCGCACGAACACGACGTACTGGAATACGGCACGAAGAAGCTTCTGGCCATTCCGGATGTCCGCATCATCGGCACGGCGGAAGACAAGGCCGGCGTGATTTCCTTCGTGATGGAAAACGCCCATCCGCACGACATCGGCACCATTCTCGACCAGGAAGGGATCGCCATTCGCACCGGCCATCACTGCTCGCAACCGGTCATGGACCGCTTCGGCGTCCCGGCCACGGCGCGCGCCTCGCTCGCGGTTTACAACACACGCTCGGAAATGGACGCGCTCGCCCGCGGCATTGAGAAAGTGCGGGAGATTCTCGGATGATGCCCGACCTGCGCGATCTCTATCAGGAAGTGATCCTCGAGCACAGCAAGACGCCGCGGAATTTCAAGGTGCTGCCCCAGGCCGATCACAAAGCTGAAGGCTTCAATCCGCTGTGCGGCGATCGCTTCACAATCTACGTGACGCTCGAAGGCGACGCCATCAAAGACGTGAGCTTCCAGGGCGCGGGCTGCGCCATTTCGAAGGCCTCCGCCTCGATGATGACCCAGATGGTCAAAGGCAAAACCATGGCCGAAGCGGAGAAGATCTTCG
>DATIYG010000196.1:0-2252 GCA_035517755.1 Rhizomicrobium sp.
CGCGCTGGAAGAAGGAGGAGGGCGCCCGTGGCGTCTACCAGATCGTCGTCGACCAGATTCCCTACGGCGTGCAGAAATCGAAGCTGATCGAGAAGATCGCCGAGCTGCTCGACCAGAAGAAGCTGCCGCAGCTGGAAGACGCGCGCGACGAATCCGCCGAAGACATCCGTATCGTGCTGGTGCCGAAGAGCCGCGCGGTCGATGCCGACATCCTGATGGAGCAGCTGTTCAAGCAGACCGATCTAGAAGCGCGCATTCCCCTCAACATGAATGTGCTCGACAGCGGACTCATTCCGCGCGTGATGAGCCTGAAGGAAGTGCTGACCGCCTTTGTCAATCACAGGCGCGATGTGCTGGAGCGCCGCTCGAAGCATCGGCTGGAGAAAATCGCCGCGCGGCTGGAGGTGCTGGAAGGTTACCTCGCCGTCTATCTGAACCTCGACAAGGTCATCAGGATCATCCGCACCGAGGATGAGCCGAAGCCGAAATTGATGAAGGCGTTCCGGCTTACCGAGAACCAGGCGGATGCCATCCTCAACATGCGGCTCAGGTCCTTGCGCAAGCTCGAGGAAATGGAGATCCGCCGCGAGCACACGGAGCTGACGAAAGAGCAGAAGGACCTGAAGAAGCTGCTGGGCTCGGAAGCGCTCAAGAACGCCAAGCTGATCGAGGAGACGAAGGCCATCGATGCCAAGTTCGGCGGCAAGACAGCGCTCGGCAAACGCCGCACGCAATTCGCCGAAGCGCCGGCCATCGCGGAGGAAGTCGCGGCCATCGAGAACTACGTCGAGCGCGAACCGATCACCATTGTCTGCTCCGAAAAGGGATGGCTGCGCAGCTTCAAGGGCCATCAGGAGCCGAGCGATGCCATCAAGTATCGCGAAGGCGATCGCGGCCGCTTCTGGGTGAAGGCGGAGACGACCGACAGGCTGATGATGTTCGCAACCGACGGCCGCTTCTTCACGCTCGATTGCTCGAAGCTGCCGGGCGGGCGCGGCAATGGCGAAGCCATCCGCACTTTCATCGATCTGCCGCCCGAAGCCGATCTTGTCGCGATGTTCGCGCACCAGCCGGGCCGCAAGCTGCTGCTGGCGGCCACATCGGGCCATGGCTTCGTGACGAATGAAGACGAGGCCGTCGCCATGACGAAAAACGGCAAGCGCGTGATGAATGTGGGCGACGATGCGAAGGCGCAGGCCGTTGCGTTCGTCGAAGGCGAGTCCGTGGCGGTGATCGGAGAGAACCGCAAGCTCTTGATCTTCCCGCTGTCGGACGTGCCGGAGATGGCGCGCGGCCGCGGCGTGATCCTCCAGCGCTACAAAGATGGCGGGCTGCTCGATGTGACGACCTTCACCTGGAAGGAAGGCCTGAAGGACGAAAACAACCGTCTGTTCGAGTCGTCCGAGTTGAAAGACTGGCGCGGAGCTCGTGCCCAGGCCGGCCGCTTGGTCCCGCGTGGCTGGGCGAAGAGCGGAACGTTCGCCGGCTAGAGTTGCGGCATGGCGCGGGCGAGGATTGCGTCCGTGTCGAGCGTTGCGTCAAGCGCGCCGTAAGCAAAGCCCGGATGATCGGCGAGGCGGGCTGCGCAGAACGCGTCGCTGACGGCAGACGGCGCGTGGCACACCAGCAGCGAAGCTTGCAGCGCCAGCGCCAGGTCTTCGACAACGCGACGGGCCTGCGATTCCGGGATGGGCGAGGCGAGGCGCTGCTTCACGCGGTCGATCGCCCGATCGAGGTGAGCGTTGGCGCCGCGTGCGGCCTCGATCTTGGCGAGCAATGCTGCAACCGACTCCGGCTCTCGCGACATGGCGCGCAGCACGTCGAGGCAGATGACGTTGCCGGAGCCTTCCCAGATCGAGTTGAGCGGCGACTGGCGATAGATGCGCGGCATCACGCTTTCCTCGACATAGCCGGCACCGCCATGCGCCTCCATGCATTCGTAGACGAAGTTCACCACGCGCTTGTTGATCCAGTATTTGCCGATCGGCGTGGCGATGCGCGAGAACAGCGCGGCGCGTTCGTCAGTCGCGCTGTCATCGAAACTCTGCGCAATGCGGAAGGTGAGGGCGGTCGCCGCGTCCGACTCCAGTGCCAGGTCTGCCAGCACCGCGCGCATCAGCGGCTGATCGATCAGTTTCTTCTGGAACGCCGTGCGGTGCGACGCATGCCACAAGGCATTGGCGAGCGCTTGCCGCATGTACGCGGCCGGGGCGAGGATGCAGTCGAGCCGGGTGTGATGCACCATGTCGATG
>DATIYG010000197.1:0-15596 GCA_035517755.1 Rhizomicrobium sp.
GCCTACAAGATCACCACGGACGGGAGCTCAGTCACCGTCATCGCCATTGTCGATGCCTTCGGCTACGACAATGCCGAAGCGGACCTTCAGACCTACCGCAACAATTTCGGCCTCCCGACGTGCACGACCGACAATGGCTGTTTCAAGAAGCTGAACCAGAAGGGCCAGCAGAAGAATTATCCCGCGCAGGATGTCGGCTGGGCCCAGGAATCGGCACTCGATCTGGACATGGCAAGTGCCATGTGCCCGAACTGCCAGATCTGGCTGGTCGAGGCCAACACCAACTCACTGAAGAACCTCGCAGCCTCGGTAGACGAGGCTGCCAGCCTCGGGGCCCACGTCATCAGCAACAGCTATGGCGGCGGCGATAGCAAGGGTGCGGTCGCGTTCGAGCCGTCCTATGACCATCCCGGAATCGCGATCACGGCGAGCTCGGGCGACTCCGGATATGGATCGCAGACTCCGGCGGCCATGCCGCATGTCATTGCGGTGGGCGGCACCAGTCTGATCCATGCCTCGAATGATCGCGGTTGGAGCGAAACCGTGTGGAACGGTGCGGGCAGCGGCTGTTCCAAGCACTACGACAAGCCGTCGTGGCAGACGGACAAAGGGTGCAAGACGCGGATGGAAGCCGACGTTTCGGCGACGGCCGATCCTTCCCATGGCGTTGCCGTGTATGGCCCGCATGCCAACGGTGTGTCAGGCTGGATGGTCTTTGGTGGGACCAGCGTCGCGGCACCGCTGGTCGGCGGCATCTTCGCCAACAATGGCGGCACGGTGAACGACGCCAGCACCATCTATGCCCACACCGACGCTTTGTTTGACGTGACCGCCGGCAGCAATGGGACTTGCGGCACGAAACCGAAGAAGCTGTATTTCTGCAACGGCGAAGTCGGCTATGACGGTCCGACCGGATTCGGCACGCCGAACGGGATCACGGCATTCGGCGAACCCTAAGCCGGGCACTCTTCAGCAAAGGGCGGGGAGCGATCCCCGCCCTTTTTCTTTTGCGCCGGGCGCTAGGGCCTGGGCGCTGCCGGCTCTTCGACGG
The DNA here is from genome assembly GCA_035517755.1 of Rhizomicrobium sp. Taxonomy (GTDB): domain Bacteria; phylum Pseudomonadota; class Alphaproteobacteria; order Micropepsales; family Micropepsaceae; genus Rhizomicrobium. Next base: position 1,052 of record DATIYG010000197.1, read on the forward strand.
TGACCTTCTCTATGACCACTGGGGTCGCCGGTGCGGCTTCGGGGAATGGTCCCTTGCCACCACGCAACGGCACGGCGGCAATCTTGTCGACGACATCCATGCCGCTCGTTACATGCCCGAAGACGGCATAGCCTGTGGTGTTGGGCGCGGCGCCGGCAGTGGGATCGAGCGGCAGGTTGTTGTCGAGATTGATGAAGAATTCTGCCGTTGCGCTCGCCGGATCGTCCGAACGCGCCATGGCCACGGTGCCGCGGACGTTCGAGAGTGCGCTCGACGTCTCAAGCGGGATCGGCGCATGCACCGGGCGCGCGTTGCCCTCGGCATCGTAACTTCCCATCTGGAGCACGAAGCCCGGAACGACGCGGTAGATTACCGTTCCGTCGAAATGCCCTTCACGCGCATAGGTGATGAAGTTGGCGACGGTCGTCGGCGCGTGGCCACGATCAAGCGCAATCGTGATGGTCCCCAGCGACGTCTGGATGTGTGCACTTGGACCGGTTGCGGCTTCCTCGGCTAGCGCGCCCGAACAACAGAGGGCGGCCAAAACGGCGGCTACAAAACATCGGTGCATTACTGTTCCTCGTCTCAGCCGGCAGCCGTCATCCTACCGTGAGCTTGTGTCGCCTGCGAGACGCGGCTATTGCGGCAGGTAGCTGTTGGGTTCGACAAGTTCGAAGCCGGGCGATTCCGTCACGCACTGACGCAACAGGAAAGCGTGGCCGGACCCGTAGAACACTACGACCCGATCGCCGGGCCGGGAAAGCTGTAGCAGGTTTGCACAGATCAGGAAGTTGCGGCGGTACCATGCTGTCAGAAGATCGGCTCCGGGTTGATCGGTCCCACCCCCGATCTTCAGCGCCGTGCGATAGAAACTGTTGCCTTGGCTGACGCGCGCCGGATCATTCATCGAGCGAAGCGTCGGCCCAATGCCGCTGCTCTTCAGCATGGCCGTGATGCCCCGTACCTCTTTCTCGATATCGTCGTTCTCTGCCTGGAGCAGCGGCTCCATGCCATGCGCCTTCGCGTAAGCATCAACAGGGTCGTAGGGAAAGTCGCCGTCCACATCGATGCCATGCACAGTTTCGAGCCCGGCCTGCTTTGCAAGGCGGAAGCCGAGCTGCACGACTTCGTTGCGCGATGGCGGCAGCTTGCCCGCCAGGTAAAGCGCATAACGATCATGCGCGAGATCGGCCGGCCATTCGACATCAATTTGCGTCGGCTTGAAGCGAGAAAGGCCATCCGCAATTTGTGCGATCTGAGCCTGGTATTCAGGCAGGAGCACGTCGTCGACCTGCACATTGTGCAGGTCATGCCCGGGATTGCTGAAGTGAAACATGCCGACGATCATCACCTGGACCGGGGCTTTGTCCGCAGCCCGCACAATCGACGTTGCCGCCATCGCCGCCGCCAGAACCAGAACCGCAAGTCGCATTGCATTTCCCCTTCGGAATCTTACTTCCGGATTTAGGCTCACGACATGGTTACCGCCAGCGTCGCGTTCGTTAGCCTTGAGACCGAGCGGGGAAAATCCTGCCGGCGCGGGAGTTGCCAATCCATGCAAGGCGCGCAGGCCGGCCTTGAGACGCCGGCGTTCGTGCCAACGAGCCTGCCGACGCCGCACGGGACCAATCTTGTTGTTTTAGGCTATAGGGAAGTCTGCAAATGACGCGGACGAGCGTTTTATGTTCGACGAGCATGAGTTGATCATGAATACAGCAGAAGCCGTCGGCCGAATCTATTCCCGTAATGAACACCGCCTTGATCTTGCCATCCACGTCCTAGGCGTCCTTTTCGCCATCAATGCGAGCCTTTGGCTCCTGTGGAACGTCACCGGGCTCCCCATCGTGGTGAGCGTGTCCGTTTACTGCGCCGGCCTGCTCGCCATGATCATTGCGTCCGCGAGCTACAATCTGATGCCCCACCACCGGCCCTCGAAGCAGGTGCTGAGGCGGCTCGATCATTCCGCGATCTTCATCATGATTGCCGCGACCTATACGCCGTTCGCCGCGAACCGCCTCGCCTCTCCCGCCGGCGACATCATCCTTGTCGCGGTCTGGCTATGTGCCACCATCGGTGTAGCGATGAAGATTCTCTTTCCACAACGCTTCGAGCTTGCAAGCATCGGCATATACATGGGAATGGGCTGGATGATCCTCACGGTCATCAGGCCGCTTGCCACGTCTCTGGCAGCGATGGATTTCTGGCTGCTGATGGCGGGCGGCATCGTCTATTCCGTCGGCGTCGCTTTCTACCTGGCCGAACGGTTACCCTATCATAAGGCAATCTGGCACGGCTTTGTGCTGGCGGCCGCCATTTTGCATTTCGCCGCGATCTCGCACGAGTTCGTTGGCTGATCGGTCACGATTGCTGGGCATTTGATCCATCGCAATGACGGTGCCTCTCGCACACGGCAAAAGGTCTGCCGTGATCGAAGGGCCCGTCCCATGGATGCCGACGAATGCCGCGAACTCGCACTGCTTTATCGTGAAGTTGCCGAGGAGGTCTCGGGAAACGAGCGCGAGGGGCTCCTGGTGATTGCCGATGAACTCGATGAACTCGCCGACGACGACGATCGCAGGCGCGTCCGTACGATCCACTAGGGTGCTCTAGCTGCCGTGCTTGAAGAATTGTACCGCGCGTTCGTGCTTTTCGGCAGCAGCGCGCGACTTGAACGTCCCGAGATTGCGGCGCTTGCCGGTCTTGGGGTTCTTTTTTCGCGAATAAAGACGGTATTCGCCCGATTTCAGCTTCCGGATCATAAAGTTTGAACGGTAATGGGCCAGCAATGGTTGCCTGCGCAAGCTTGCGCTATGGTGCTCCACCTGTCGGAGGGAAACATGGTTCGCGTCTTGTGTTTGGCGGTTGTCGCTGCCGCCCTGTCTGCTTGCGCCGCGGTTGATGCCACGACTTCGGTTGTCGGCGCAGGGGTAAGCGTTGCAAGTACGGCCGTCACAGTGACTGCCGATACGGTCGGCGCGGCCGCCGATGCGGTGACGAGCAGCTCGGACAAGAAGAAGAAATCCGACGACGATAACTGAGGCCCCGGCACTAGAAATTGTCCTTTCGCCGCCGTGTTTCAGCGAACACGCTGACATTGTCGGCGTCCTCCAGGCCCAGAGTCTTGCGGATTTCCGGTGAGTCGGGACGCAGGAACGGGTTGGTCTTCTTTTCCAGCCCGATGGTCGAAGGAATGGTAGGCCGTGCCGCCGCACGCAGCTGTTCGACGTCGCGCATCCGGGACTGAAGATCGGGATTGCCGGGTTCGAGTGTCAGCGCGAAGCGTCCATTGCTGAGGGTGTATTCATGGCCGCAATAGACACGCGTGTCGTCCGGCAATCGCATCAATTTCGACAGGCTCGACCACATCATTTGCGGCGTTCCCTCAAACAGCCGTCCGCATCCCATTGCGAAAAGCGTGTCGCCTGTGAACACGATCCGGTCATCAGGAAAATGAAATGCGATATGCGCGCGGGTGTGAGCGGGGATTTCGAGCACGTTCACCGCGCGATCGCCAAAACGCCAGGGCGCGCTCTCCTCCACGCCGACGTCGATACCGGGGATGCGGTCGCGATCCTTGCCCGGGCCGACCACTTGCGCCCCGAACTCTTCCTTGAGGGCAAGATTGCCCCCTGTGTGGTCCAGATGGTGGTGGGTATTCAGAATGTGGGTCAGTTTCCTGCGCTTCGCTGACAGGGCCTTGTGAACCGGCTCGGGCTCCGACGGATCGACGACAGCGCACAAGCCAGACTGCGAATCCTGGACGAGATAGGCGTAATTGTCGGTCAGGCACGGGATCAGTTCGATGGCTAGCGGCATGGGGCACCTTTTTTGCCAACCTAATGATGGCCCTCTGCTTGAGGAATAGGCATCCCGGGATTACCCCATTGTCATGCTGTTCGACTCGCAGAGCCTGGCGACCTTCTACGATTCCTCCCTGGGCGTCGTGACCCGCAGGTTGGTTCTGCGCCGGCTAAGAAGGATGTGGCCGGACATGAAGGCGTCAAGACTGCTCGGCTATGGATACGCGGTGCCTTATCTGCGGTCGTTTGCGCTCGATTCGGAGCGGACAATTGCCCTCATGCCCGACCAACAAGGCTTCCATGCGTGGCCTCTCGATCATTGCCTGACGGCCGTCTCCAGCGAAGAATCCTTGCCGTTTCCTGATGCCATGTTCGACCGGGTCCTCATGGTGCATGGAGTGGAGGCCGCCGAAACAGTGAGGCCCTTGATGCGCCAAATCTGGCGCGTCATGGCGCCGGCGGCACGCCTGATGATCGTCGCTCCCAACCGGGCGAGCCTGTGGGCCCAAGTCGACCGCTCACCCTTCGCCCACGGCCGGCCATTCAGCCGGGCCCAGCTCGATAAGCTGCTCAGGGAAACGATGTTCGTGCCCGAGCAATGGGATACGGCGCTGCTGGCGCCCCCATTCAAGTCCCGACGTTTCATGCGAACCGGCATTGGGTGGGAGCGAATCGGCCGAGTGGCCTGGCCCGGCATTGCCGGTGTCCATATCGTGGAGGCGACAAAGTCCATGTACGCGGTCGTGCCGGCGCGTTCAGGGCTCAGGCCCAAGCCGGCACTCGCTCCCGCCCGTGGCTGAAATGCAACAAGGCCATGTGATGAATCTATATTCATGATTCGGACAGAGAGCGGAGAGCTAAGCACCCTAAAGCTCCGCATGCGCCGGGATTGCCGGCGGTGATAAGGAGAACTCAATGCGCACTGCGAAAGTGATTGTTTCGGCCATCGCGTTGTCGGCGTTCGTCGGCGGCGCGGCCATTGCGGCCGATCAGCCGGCAGCCAGCTCGTCCAGCACGCCCGCGGCGACTTCGTCGACCGGCAGCTCGATGAGCTCGACGGCAGCCAAGCCGGCACCCAAGAAGAAGCACCACAAGAAGAAGAGCTCGAGCGCTGCCAGCACGTCGTCCTCGACGGCCCCGGCCAGCTCGGACACCACAGCTCCTCACAAGTAAGATCGACTTCTCATCAAAAGCGGCGGTTTGCGCGCGCCCCTTGCGGGCAGCGGCAACCGCCGTTCGCTTTTCCGATCATTCCATAATCTCCGATCGGACATGCACATCGCGCGACGATAAACACTAGCGCCGGATGTGCCGATAAACCGCGCTCCTCTCTAATCCGTGATCGCGAGTTTGACGCATAGCTCCTTTGCGACTCTTCCATCCGTGATGGGCGTCCCTACGTGGAGCGCAGCCGGGAATGCGCCGGTCCAAGACATGAAAAGATGGAGGAGAGTACTATGCGCAAAGCATTGATGACGGTTGCGGGTGCGGTTCTATTGCTCGCGGCTGGTTCGACGATCGCGTCAGCCGCGGACGACACCACCTGCCGCCAGTTGCAATCGCAAGTCAGCACCGCGCTGGATAGCAATCAGCAAGCGGCCAATCATGACGAAGCCGTCAAGGAACGCAACCTTGGCCGCGACTTCTGCACCCATGGTTACTACAAGGTCGGCAGCGATCACCTCGCACAGGCGCTGAAGCTGCTCGGCGCGCAGTCCGCGCCGCAGAACGGCTGATACATTGGAATTCGCGAAGGAGCAGCGGCGCTAGGCGCCGCGCTCCTGCGCGACCGCAGACAGAAATTCGCGGACGCATTCGAACAACAAAGGCTCGTCCAGCAGGAAGGCGTCGTGGCCCTTGTCGCTCTTGATCTCGACAAGTTCGGCCTTTGCGCCTGCCGCCGACAATGCATCTGCAACGAGACGATTCTCGGCCGTGGGAAACAGCCAATCGCTGGTGAAGGAGAAGAGCCGGAACGGCTTGCCAGCGACCCCGGAAAATGCATGGCGCAAATCCCCGCCGTGGTCGACGGCCAGGTCGAAATAGTCCATCGCGCGCGTGATGTAGAGATAGGACGCGGCGTCGAACCGCTCGACGAAGGTCGAGCCTTGATGGCGCAGGTAGCTCTCGACCTTGAAATCTGCATCGAACCGGTAGGATAGCGCGCTGCGGTCCTGGAGGCCGCGGCCGAACTTGCGGTCGAGCGCAGCCTCGGAAAGATAGGTGAGGTGGCCGATCATGCGCGCGACGGCGAGGCCCTTTGATGGCACCACACCGGCCTCGCGATAGCGTCCGCCGCGCCAGTCGGGATCAGCAAGGATCGCCTGCCGGCCGACTTCATGGAACGCAATGTTTTGGGCGGTGTGACGAGCAGACGCCGCGATCGGAATCGCTGACGCGATGCGATGCGGGTGGTGTGCCGCCCATTCGAGCACCTGCATGCCGCCCATGGACCCGCCAGTGACACACAGGATCTGTTCGATACCGAGTGCATCGAGAAGTGCTGCCTGGGCGCGTACCATGTCGGCGATGGTCACCATCGGAAAATCGAGGCCGAACGGCTTTCCTGTCGCAGAGTTGAGCTCAGCCGGTCCGGTCGTGCCCATGCAGCCGCCGATGACATTGGCGCACAGGACAAAATAGCGGTCGGTATCGATCGGCTTGCCGGGCCCCACCATGGTTTCCCACCAGCCGGGGCGGCCAGTGACCGGATGGGTGCCGATGACGAACTGGTCGCCGCTCAGTGCGTGGCAGACCAGAATCGCGTTCGAGCGCGCCGCATTGAGCTTGCCATAGGTCTGATATGCGGTGGTGTAAGGCGCTAGGATTCGCCCGCAATCCAGCCGCAACGACTCGGAGCGCATTGCCGCTCCCGGATCAGCACCGGAAGCGGTCATGAGACGCGGAAAGCGCGGGACAACAGCCTCAACCATGATCGCGCCTTAAGGGCGGTTGGCTCGTGCTGTCAAACCCACTTTGATTTTCTGCACCGCACCTTCCACTATGCTGCGCCCCGGATGGACCAGGAACATGGGACCTACGCCAAAACCCGGCGTACTCGAGATCACGCCCTATGTCGGCACGCGCGCCGATCCGGGCGTGCGCCTGTACCAGCTTTCGGCAAATGAATCCGCGATCGGCCCAAGCCCCGCCGCGCGGGATGCCTTCCGCGCCGCCGCCGCCGAGATGCAATTCTACCCGGACGGAGGCACCCATATCCTGCGCGAGGCCATCGGCGAGGTGCATGGCCTCAATCCGGATCGCATTGTCTGTGGCAACGGTTCCGACGAATTGCTGACGCTGCTGGCAAATGCCTACCTTGAGCCAGGCGACGAGGTGCTATTCAGCGCGCACGCGTTCCTTGTCTATCGTATTGCCACACTCGCCAACAGCGCTATCCCCGTCGTCGTTCCTGAACCGGAATTGCGTGTGGATGTCGATGCGCTGCTGGCGCGCGTCACGAAGAAGACGCGGATCGTCTACATCGCCAACCCGAACAACCCGACCGGCACCTATCTGACCGGCGAGGAATTGCATCGGCTGCACGGGGATTTGCCGCCGCGGGTGCTGCTGGTGATCGACTCGGCCTACGCCGAGTTCGTTCGCCGCAACGACTACGAATCCGGCATCGAGATGGTGTCCCGTTTCGACAATGTCGCGATGACGCGCACCTTCTCGAAGGCGTACGGGCTTGCGGGATTGCGCGTCGGCTGGGTGTTCTGCCCCGCGAGTGTCGCCGACGTGCTGAACCGGGTGCGCGGACCGTACAACGTCTCGGTTGTTGCGCAGGCGGCGGCCGCCGCAGCGTTGCGCGATCATGCCCATCTCGAGGCCGCGGTCGCACACAACGAGATTTGGCGGCATTGGCTGGCCAACGAAATCCGCAAGCTTGGGCTTGCTGTGGACGAAGGCGTTGCGAACTTCGTCCTGATCCATTTCCCGAAGGATGGACCGCACAATGCCCGCGCGGCGGATGCTTACTTGCTGAAGCACGGCGTGGCGCTGCGGCCCGTCGGAGCTTATGGGTTGCCGCATTGCTTGCGCGCGACTGTCGGTCTCGAAGATGAAAACCGGGCTGCGGTGGCCGCGCTGGCGGAGTTCCTGAAGACATGACGATCGACTCCAAACCGCTGTTCGCCAAAGTGGCGCTGCTCGGTATCGGGCTCATCGGTTCGTCGATGGCGCATGCGATGAAGCGTGCTGGGCTCGCTGCGCACATTGCCGGCTACGCACCGCATGCGGAGACACGCGATAAGGCGGAACACGTCGGATTTGCCGATTCGCTTCACGACACGCCGGAAGCCGCGGTGCGCGACGCCGACTTCGTCGTCCTTGCGACACCCGTAGGTGCCTTTGCCGAATTGGCGAAACAGATCGGACCGCATCTGAAAGCGGGCGCCATTGTCAGCGATGTTGGTTCAGTCAAGACCGCTGTCATCCGCGATGTCGGACCACATTTGCCGAAGGGCGTGCACTTTGTACCGGCGCATCCCATCGCCGGAACCGAGCAATCCGGCCCCGAAGCGGGTTTTGCGGAACTTTTCGACGGACGCTGGTGCGTGCTGACACCGCCGGAAGGAACGGACGCCCAAGCCATCGAAACCGTGAAGACCTTCTGGCGGCGCTGCGGCAGCGAAGTGGAAGTGATGGATGCCAGGCACCACGACATCGTGCTTGGGATCACAAGTCACGTCCCGCATCTCATCGCCTACAACATCGTCGGGACCGCGGCTGATCTGGAAGAAGTCACGCAGAGCGAGGTGATCAAGTTCTCGGCTGGCGGTTTCCGCGACTTCACCCGCATTGCGGCGTCCGATCCCACCATGTGGCGCGATGTGTTCCTCAACAATCGCGAGGCGGTGCTCGAGGTGCTGGGCCGCTTCACTGAGGATCTGACGGCGCTTCAGCGCGCCATTCGCTGGGGCGACGGCGAGACGCTGTTCAACCTCTTCACCCGCACGCGCGAGATTCGTCGCAGCATCATCGAGGCGGGCCAGGATACGCCGGCGCCGAATTTCGGCCGTTCACGGAAGAAGAGCTGAACTCAGGATCAGTTTGTTGCCGCTTGCCGTGAGCGAGCCCCTCGTTCCGTGCAAAATGCCGGACAGGTTGTGATGCTCGTCGAGCATCAGCTTGCCGCTGAACGAAGCGGCTCGTTTTTTCCATCCCAGCGCAAGATTGCCGACCATGATTGCACCACCCGCTTGCCGCCATCGCTCCAACGCAGCGACGGGAGCGATTTGGCCGCGGAGGCCGCCATCGAGTGCCGCGCGATGATCGAGAAATGCATTGACTGTCAGGGTCTGCAGATCGGGTCCCAGGCTCGCTGCGTAGCCGGACGGAACGTGCGCATTCTGGAGCAGCAGATATGTCTCGACCTTGTCCTTGTTGGTACGGAAATGGAATTCGAGTTTCGCCGCACGGAAATCCGCGCCATCGAGATCGACGATCTGCGAGTCGAAGCGCACCAGTTCACCATTCTCGACAATGGCGCTGGCGCGGAAGGTGCCCGGCAGGAACGCGAAAGCGTGTGTTCTTCCGCTGGCGTCGTGCCAGGACAAAGTCTGTCGCCCGGCCGCTTCGAAGATCGCCTGGACACGGCCGTAGGCCAGCGCGTGGGCGGCGAAATCTTCCGTTGTCCAGGCGATCGGGCCATCCTTTTCCGCAATCTCGATGCGCAGGCCGCTCAACCGTGTTTCGAGCCGGAAGGGAAAGCCGGCGATCCGTTTGCTGGCGAAGCTGATGCGGACGCCCGGGATGATCTCATGGCCATTCACGGCATCAAGGCGTCTTTCCAGCGCGCTCGCCACGATCCACCAATGCACCATGGCGATGGCTGCGAGCGTCAGTAGCGCGGCGATTGGGGCGTAGAGAAAGAAGCGGCTGGAGTAGCGCATGATTATCGGCAATCGGGATCTGGCAATCGGCGGTCGATTCGAGAACCGGCCGTTCTTATCCTGCCTACCGCCTACTGCCTACTGCCTAACCACAGCGGGAGTAGCCGCACGACAGACACGTGTCGCAGGCTTCGAGCTTCACGAATGAAGGCGAGCTGCAGCGCGGGCAGGGCCGGGCTGGTGCGCCCTCGGCGCCCACGGCGGCCGCGCGCAGTTCCTCCGGCACGACCTTGTCCTTCGGCGTCATGAAGCCGGTCGCGATCAGGTGCCGCTCGATCACTTCGCCGATGGCGGCGAGCAGCGACGGCACGTAGCGGCCGCCCATCCATTGGCCGCCGCGCGGATCGAACACCGCCTTCAGCTCATCCACCACGAAGGACACATCACCGCCGCGACGGAACACCGCGCTGATCATGCGGGTGAGCGCCAGGGTCCATGCGTAGGCCTCCATGTTCTTCGAGTTGATAAAGATCTCGAACGGGCGGCGGCGGCCGTCGGCCTGCAGATCGTTGATGGTGATGTAGAAGGCGTGATCGGAATCGGCCCATTTGATTTTGTAGGTCTGGCCGACCAGCACTTCGGGCCGGTCGAGCGGCTGCATCAGCTGGACGACGACACCGTCCTGTTTCAGCCGCGGCGTGGAAACCGGAAACGGCAACGGCAGCGTCGGCTCATCCGGATTCTCCGGCACGACTTCGATGGCGGATTCCTGTTGCGCTTCGCTGGGCGGCGCGACCGTTGGAGTCAGAGTGGACACTTCCAGCACCGCGCCTCGCACGGCACTCGGCCGATAGGTCGTGCAGCCCTTGCACCCAGCCTCATAGGCCTTGCGATAGATATCCTCGAACGCCGCGAAGGAAATATCCGCCGGCACGTTGATGGTTTTCGAGATCGAGCTGTCGATATGCTTCTGCGCCGCCGCCTGCACGGCAAGATGTTCCTCTGGCGACAATGTCTGCGCGCTGACGAAATAATCCGGCAACGCCGCATCGGCGCCGAACTTGGCGCGGAAGGCTTTCAGCGCATAATCCTCGACCTGCGCCTCGTCGCGGCTGCCGTCGGGCCGCAGAACCTTGCGCGAATACGAATAGGCGAACACCGGTTCGATGCCGCTCGAAACGTTCCCCGCGAACAGCGAGATGGTTCCGGTCGGCGCAATCGAGGTCACCAGCGCGTTGCGGATGCCGTGCTCGGCGATTGCTGCACGAATCTCCTCCGGCAGCGCGGCGACATTCGGCCGCGCCAGGTACTCGGCCTTGTCGAACAGCGGGAACGCACCCTTTTCCTTCGCGATCTCGGCGCTCGCCGCATAGGCCGCCTGGCTCAGCAACGACAGCCAGCGCTCGATCAGCGCGAGACTTTCCGGCGAACCATAGCGGGTGCGGCAGAAGATCAGCGCATCGGCCAATCCCGTCACACCCAGTCCGATGCGCCGCTTGGCCAGCGCTTCGGCGCGCTGCTCCGGCAGCGGGAATTTCGATACATCGATGATGTCGTCCAGGAAGCGCACGGCCGCTTTCGTCAGCCGCAACAATTCCTCTTCGTCGAGCGCCGCATTGTCCTCGAACGGATCCTTCACCAGCCTGGCGAGGTTGATGGAGCCCAAAAGGCAGGCACCATAGGGCGGCAGCGGTTGCTCGCCGCAGGGATTGGTGGCGCGGATAGTTTCGCAATAGGCGAGGTTGTTCGCTGCGTTGATGCGGTCGATGAAGATCACGCCTGGTTCGGCAGTCTCGTAGGTCGCGCGCATGATGCGATCCCACAATTCGCGCGCCTTCACGGTGCGATAGACCTTGCCGTCGAAGATCAGCGGCCAGTCTTCGTCCGCTTCCGCCGCCGCCATGAAAGCGTCGCTCACCAGTACCGACAGATTGAACATGGTCAGCCGGCCGGCATCACGCTTGGCATCGATGAAGGATTCGATGTCCGGATGGTCGCACGACAAGGTCGCCATCATGGCGCCGCGACGCGAGCCCGCGCTCATGATGGTGCGACACATCGCGTCCCACACTTCCATGAACGACACGGGCCCCGACGCATCGGCGCCCACGCCCTTCACCGCGGCGCCGCGCGGGCGCAGCGTCGAGAAGTCGTAACCGATGCCACCGCCCTGCTGCAGCGTGAGTGCGGCTTCGCGCAAGGCTGAGAAGATCCCATCCATGGAATCCGGGATCGTGCCCATGACGAAGCAGTTGAAGAGCGTGACGGTGCGTTCGGTGCCGGCGCCGGCCAGGATGCGCCCCGCCGGAATGAATTTGTGACCCGCCAAAGCGCCGGCGAATTCGAAAGCCCATTTCCAGCGCTGGCCTTCCGGCTCGGCGAGGCTTGCCGCCATCGCCACGCGCGCCCAGGTGTCGGCCGGATCGTGGTCAATGGGCGTGCCGTCGGCCGCCTTCAGCCGGTATTTCATGTCCCAGATCTGGTGGGAAATGTCGCTCATGGGCCTCGTTTTCCGCCCACTGGCGAGCGGCTGTGAGAGCTAACAATTCCGGGGGTTAAAGTCAAGGAATGTTCTGGTTAAGTTCCAGTCCGGCGATGGCCAACGGATCGATTGCGTCGATCCCGATCGATGCCTATTTCGCCAACAGTTCCCGCCCCTCAGCAACAACCTTCGCCGTTGCGGTTTCGATGCGTTCTTCCAGTGTGCGCATGAATTCGGCGCGCTTGAGGCCGGGCGGAATGGGCTCGAGATATTCGAGCACAATGCGTCCCGGCTTTTTGAGAAATCCCGCCGGTCCCGTCCAGAACAATCCCGAATTCAGTGCCACCGGCACGCACGGCACGTCGAGCTGGCCGTAGAGCCCCGCGACGCCAGGCTTGTAGTCGGGCTCTGCCCCCGGCTTCTTCCGCGTCCCTTCCGGGAAGATCACGATGGCGCGCTTCTTTGAGAGGGCATCCTTCGCCGCCGCCGTCATGCTGCGCAAGGCCGATGCGCCAGCTTCGCGATCGATGGCGATCATGCCGACTTTTCGCGCGTACCAGCCGTACAGCGGCACATTCATCAGCGACCGCTTCAGCACGAACACGGAATCGTTGAGCGTGTGGTAGAGCGCAATCGTGTCCCACATGCTCATGTGCTTGGACGCGATGAGAACGCCATCGTCCGGCACGCGCCCGCGAACTTCGTAGTCGAGGCCGGCGATCCATTTTAGGCCCCACAGGAGCCACGCGCACCACGCCTTGGGGGCGATCATCGCCACACGGCGGGAGGAGAACAGCAGCGGCACGCAGCCAATGTTCAGGACCGCTGACACGAGCGCGAACCAGACGAAGTAGAGCGCGGAGCGGAGGATGGTCATTTGCGGCAGGAGGCAAATCAGCGGGAAATCATACCCCCAAGGGCAGGGTACGAAAGAGCTATCCGCTCCGCTTATTCGTTTGCGGCGGGGCGACGACATGGTCGAGCACGAGACTCGCGAGGTACTTCACGTACTCCGCGTGCAACATGCGGGCGGTGCGCGGATGGTGCCACCAGCCGGCGAAATCCACGCCCTCGGGCTCGACCGGATAGGGGATGATCTTCACGCCCGGCATGTTGGCTGAGAACTCCGCCAGGCTGCGCGGCATGTGATAGTTGGCGGTCACGAGGATCAGGCTCTTGAAGCGGTGCGCCTTGATCCAGCTGGCGGCCTCGGCCGCGTTGCCGCGCGTGTCTTCAGCGGCGAAATCGAGATCGGCGCAGCAATCGAAGCGCTTGCCGCCATGCGCAATCTCCTTGATCTCCGGTTTGGTGATTTCCTGATGCACACCGGTGACGAGAAGACGCTTGGCCCTCTTCTGCTCCAGCAGCTTGGCGGCGGCTTCCAGCCGGTCGTCGCCGCCGGTCAGCACCACGATGGCATCGGCATGCACATTGGCGTCCGGCTTCTGCGGCAGGCTGGAGGCGAAGACAAGAAAGCCCAGCCCGTAGGCCAGCAGCACGACTAGAAACAGCCCGGCGAGATAGGCGAAGGTTTTCATCGTGTGGCGGTTTTCCTCCCTTGGCCGCGGTCGGCCCAAGCCGTCGCGAGAGATTCGCACCATTCTAGGGCAGGCTTCCCCGGAAATCAGTAAATCCGGGAGAGCGCGCCCAGCACGGAAATCCGCGCCGTTACCAGCGCGATCAGGCTCGCGCCCAGTGGAACGGCTGCAAACCAGCCGAGTTCCGCGAGTTTCAGGGCCAATGGCGGCAAAAACGGCGCTGGTTCCACGCCGGCGAATTCGAGCCCGCCCGCGATCACAAATACGCCAGCGGCCAGCGCCGCGCCGATCGTGGCGGCAAAAAGGGTCGCAATGAAGTAGTGCCACTCGAAGGCCCGGGCGATGAATCCGGATTGCGCGCCCATCTGATGCAGCAGCTCCACAATGGCGTGGTGGGTTTCGAGGCCTGCGCGCGTGGCGAAGGCGACCGTCGCCGCGGTGGCAATCCCGATCAGGAACAGGATCCCGAACGCCGACCAGCTGATGGCGCGGGCGAACTCGCGCAAGCGCCCGATCCAGCGCGAATGATCGTCGAGGACGGAATCCGGCGCCGCGGTTTTCAGGCGCGCACGCAAACCGGCGAGATCTACTGGCGCACCGGGCGTGATCGCCGCATCGATCAGGCGCGGCAGCGGCAGCTCTCTGATCAGCGGATCGCTGCCCAGCCACGGCTTCACGAGGTTGAGCGTATTTTCTTCCGACATGAGATCGGCGCGCGCAATGCCCGACGTGCCGCGCAACACGCGCAAGGCCGCCTCTATCTCGGATTGCACCGCCGTGTCGCTCTTTTCGGGCGCGAGGATCTGGACCGTGATGCGGTTTGCAAGGCCGAGCTTCCAGCTATCGGATGCGCGATCGGCCAGCAGTGCAGCCCCCAATGCCAGCGCC
>DATIYG010000198.1:0-2940 GCA_035517755.1 Rhizomicrobium sp.
CCGGCAATGTGATCGATAGCGGCTGCGCCAGATCGCTGACCGACGCGCCATCATGGGCGCGCTCGAGCCGCGCCAGGATGGCGCGGCGCGAGGGATCGGTCAGTGCGCCGAAGATGCGGTTGAGCTGTTCCGTCTGGTTCAAGTTCCGTGATGCTCCATGGAATTGGGCGTTCCATCCGACCACTTGCCGACCGGGATATAGAATGTCGTGACGGGATCGATGCCATCCGAATGGGCGAAGACCGGCGAACCCTCGAGGTTCGCGCCCCATGCGCTGTTGGGCATGCGGGACACCCAGAACATCAGATGCGGATGCCAGTGGCCGTCCTGCTCGGAGACAAACTGGCTCTTCGACATCATATAGGACATGGCGCCGGCCGCAGGCGGCGTGTTCGCGGCAACGGAGCTCTTCGAACGCCGCGCCATCTCCTCGCGTGACAATCCGCCAAGCGCCCATGTCGTCCGTTCGAGATGCGCCGGCAGCACCGATTTCACGGCCGCCGGGTTGAAGCAGATGGGAGCGCGCCGCTGCGGGCCCCAGAATCCCGGATCGTCAAAGGGAGAAGTCCATGCGCGCTCGACCAGGCAGACGAAGCCGTTGGTGCCGTGCACGGCGATCTCGTATCCGTGAGCTCCCAGAACCCTCACCTCGGCGCTGCCCGAGATAGCGGGCGGCGCCGCACTGCGCGCCACCGCGATCTCCTCGGCCGCCGGCATCATATATTCGGCGAGCGGTGCCATGCTGGTCGGCATTTCGCCGGTCGCAGCAAACGCCGGCCCGGCGGACAGAACGAGTGCTGCAAATGGAATCACACGGAAAATCGGAAGTGTCATGCCCCTCTCCAATACTTCACCAATCGGTAAAGTATTGCGCGGGCCGCTGCGGCCGTCAATTCGCGGCAATCGCATCTCACAGATGTTTGAAGGCCGCCAAAGAAGGACCCGGATGTGATCTGTCTGGCCGGGACATTGCCGACATTTCACACATGCATCCAATCAATTTCACAATGACTCCACGGCGTTAACCGGCGTGACGCATTTGGCTGTTACGAGCTAGACTCCACCAAAGCCAGTGTCGGAGGGACGCCCATGAGATCCTTTTGTGCTCTCGTATTCGGCTTCCTGCTCACCACCGTTCCCGCCTCGGCCATGTCGGTCGTCATTCTCGATCCCTATCTGATCAAGCCCGGCAATCTGGGCAATCTGAAGCTGAAGACCTTCCTCGCCGACAATCCCGATCTTGCCAACTATCAGGCCTCCGCGCTCGCCGAGGATGGCGTTGCCGCCGGCATCGTGCTTGTCGCCACCGACACCAATGCGCCCGTCACGTTCGAAATCCAGAACGTCGGCGGGCTTGTGCCTTACACCGACGATTACCTGAAGCATGCGCCGGTTGCCGGGGAATCGTCCCTCACGGTCAGCAACCTCTTCAACATCGGCGGAACCTTCTACGCCGCGGCGCTGTTCGAAGCGCCGGCCACAGCACCCTCGTCACAGGGGCAATCCTTCGCCTCCGGCGTGACGGCAACGCAGTCGGCCAATCAGCTGGCGGCCAACGTCAACCTGGTGCTGCCGCCGGTCGTTCTCGTGCACGGATTGTGGGGCGATTCGACCAGCCTGTCGGACGTGCAGGACTATCTCAACGGCACGGGCCGCTGGTTCAAGCCGTATGTCGCGCCGATCTGCTATTCGAAGTTTCTTGCCTTCGATGCGAAAAACGATCCGCTCAGCAACGGAAAGGATCCGTGCGAAGTCACGTCGCGTGACGCGCTGGAGACGGAAATCAACTCCATGCTGGCGACACTCGATGGCGATCGCGTATCCGCTGGGCGCGTCGATCTCATCGTACACAGCATGGGCGGGCTGGTCTTACGCAATTACGCCTCGCAAAAGGGCTACGCCTCGTTCCGCAACGGCACGCTGGGCCAGTTCCACACCACAACGACGCTCAACACGCCGGAGATCGGCTCGAAGCTCGCCAATTTCCTCATCAAGCATCGCGACGACACGCGCCAGGCGTCGCTCTTCACGACGGCAGGTGCGGTGTATGAGGCCGCCTGCGGCGATGCCGATGTCAAAGCGTGTTTTGCCGGCCTCGGCTATCCGCTCTACGCGCCCAGCCTTTCGGTCCAGAGCGGCGCCGTCCATTCGCTCGAGCCGAACAGCAAGAACCTCACCAATCCCGCGCTCGCCGGCCCTGATGTCGCAAACACGCAATGGCTCGCGGTGTCCTCGCTCGCGCCCGGCAACAGCGCGCTGGCCGCCGGCGTCAACACGCTGATCGCCGCGCTCTATTCCGATCCCGATACCGCGCCGGACATCAATTCCATCCTCAAGACCAAGCAGAACGACGCAATCGTAACGCTCGACAGCCAGACCAACGGCGCTGTACCGGGCCAGGTCGTCACGGAGCAGAAGCTTTCGCACACGTATCTCGTTGGCAGCCTGCTCAATCTGCTGACCTTCGGACAGCTGGATGACGACAACGTGTTGCAGGATACCGGCACGGCGAAGATCGCCGCCTGCTGGCTTCAGACCGCGGGCACCGGGTCATGCTTCACGCCGGGTGGAAATGAAACGACGGTGGCTTCGACATCGGTTCCAAACGTCAAGGTGATCGACGGCATCCGCATCACGGCACCGCAAACCGTGGAATTGGGAAAGCCATTCGAGATCGCCGTGCGATCGCTCGTTCCAGGTAGCATGCCGAAGCTGGCGGTGTTCCAGAAGGGCAACTTAGGTGCGACGAAGACCGTCGCGGTGAAACGGGTTCGCGTGGCCGGCAACACGGCGTACGCGACGGTGACGCCGATGTTCCCCGGCACGGTGACCTTCGGAATCGGCGCGCGCTTCGACGGCGCGGTGGCGCTTCAGAAAGTCCAGCTGAATGTGCGCGTGCCGGCAACGCCGCCGCTCGCCTTTCAGGCCAACACCCTGCCG
>DATIYG010000199.1:0-2973 GCA_035517755.1 Rhizomicrobium sp.
GAATGTCTGCACCTGGATGGTCGGATAATCGACTTCCGGCAGGGCGGAGAGCGGCAGGTAAAGGAAGCCCGCGAGGCCCACCAGCATGATCGCGATCATCAGAAGCGATGTCGCGACCGGGCGAAGGATAAAGGGTGCCGAAGGGTTCATGGCGACCGGCCGCGCTTCAGCCGCCGCCTCCGAAGCCGCCGCCGCGGCGGAAGCCGCTGCGCATCTTCGCCATCTGGTCCTGGCAGTCGCTGCTGAAGTTCGAAAGATTGTCGCGGAAGCATTGCCGCGCATCCGGTGTTCCCGGCTTCGCCTTCGGGCAGTATTTCTCCATGTCGGCGGCGCAGTACTTCTTGATCATGGCCATGAAGCGTCCGCGGCGGCTGGGGCCTGTGCTGACCGCCGAGCCGGCGGGCGCAGCGCTTGGATTGGTGATGTTGCCGGCAGGTTTGGGAATGGTGACTTCGTCACCGTCGCGCAGACGATCGGCGCCGTCCGTCACCACCGTGTCGCCGGGCGCAAGGCCCTTCACGATCGCCACCTTCACGCCATCCGTCGCGCCCGTCGTCACCGCGCGCATGTGCACCGTCTTGTCCGGGCTCACCACGAACACATAGGCGCCCTGCGCGCCGCGCTGGATGGCGGGCGAGGGCACCAGCGTCTGGTCGTGCAGGGTGTTCACCAGCAGACGGATGTTCACGAACTGGTTGGGGAACAGCGCATTGTCGGAATTGTCGAATTGCGCACGCATCTTCACCGTGCCGGTGGTGGGGTCGATGCTGCTGTCGACGGCGGAAAGCGTGCCGGTCGCGATCTGCTTCGACTGATTGCGGTCATACGCAACAGCCTGAAGCTTCGCACCGCTCTGCATCTGGTCCATCACCGCATCGATGTTGTCTTCCGGCAGCGAGAACTCGACGGACATCGGCTGCATCTGCGTGACCGTGACGATGCCGTTCGTCTGTCCCGCCTGCACCAGATTGCCGAGATCGACCTGGCGAATGCCGACGCGTCCCGTCACCGGCGAGGTGATCTTGGCGTACTGCACATTGAGCGCGGCAGAGTTCACTGCTCCCTGGTCGGTGATCACCGCGCCCTGATCCTGTTTCACGAGGGCGGCTTGGGTGGCGACCTGCTGCGCTGAGATCGCGTTCTGCGCGGCGAGATCCTGGTAGCGCTTCAGGTCGATCTGCGCGTTGTTCAATGCCGCGCGATCTTTATCGAGCGTGCCTTTCGCCTGCTCGAGTGCATCCTGGAACGGACGCGGGTCGATCTCGGCCAGTACATCGCCGGCCTTCACCATCTGGCCTTCCTGGAAATCGAACTTCACGATGGTGCCGCTCACCTGCGGCCGCGCCGTCACCGTGGCGAGCGGCGTCACTGTGCCGAGCGCGTTCAGGGTGACGGCCATGTCGCCGCGCGTTGCCTTGGCAACGCTGACGGGCGAAGCCGCACCGAATCCGCCGCCGCCGCGTCCACCTGCGGTCTGCGTCGGCTGATGGTCGCGCAGGAAGATGATGATGAGGATCGTCGCAAGAACGCCCAGGCCGACGAAGAAATACTTCTTGGTGCCGCGCGGCAGCCACGCGAGCCAGCCGCGCTGCTCGTCCTGTTCCGTCGTCCTTGCGCGCACATCGGCATGACCGTACCGCGTGCCAGTGCCTTCGCCGTTCATGCTTTCTCCCGGTGGGCTCTATAACAGTTCCGGATCGGCTCCGGACCGTCAGAGACATAACGCCGCCGCCCTGTTGGGCAAGCCCCACCTGCCTCTGGAATTAGCAAGTTTCCTGTCCCAAACTTTGTCGGAATTGTCGCAAAGGCCGGGGTGGGCTCTCTCGATGGATAACCAGGAAAACAGGAAGCGGGCGCGCGCCCTTGGCATGGAATGCCCCATCCACCGGCGCGATTTCCTTAATGGTGTGGCGGTGACCGCGGCTTCGCTCGCAAGCTTGTCATCGGCCGAGGCGCAGATCACGCCCGGCAACCAGAACTTGCCAGGCTACTACCCGCCGCTCAGTCACGGATTACGGGGAAGTCATCCAGGCGCGTTCGAGACGGCACACGCGTTGCGCGATGGCACCTTCTGGGATCACGCGAAGAAGCCGGAGGATACGCATGCGGTGTACGACCTTGTGGTCGTCGGCGGCGGCATTAGCGGCCTCTCTGCGGCGCACTTCTTCCGTGCTGCCAAACCCAACGCGAAGATCCTGATTCTCGAAAATCACGACGATTTCGGCGGCCACGCCAAGCGCAACGAATATCATCTGAACGGCCGCCTCGAATTGATGAACGGCGGCACCATGCTGATCGACAGCCCGCATCCCTATAGCGATGTAGCGCGCGGGCTGATCAATCATCTCGGAATCTATCCCGACAAGCTCAAAGCGAATTGCCCGAAGCCGGAAATCTACAGGGGCCTGTTGCCCGCGACCTTCTTCGACAAGGAGACCTTCGGTGAGGATCGCCTCGTTGTCGGCCGCGAGCGAAGTGACGAAGAGGAAAGCCCGGTCTCGTGGAAGGATTTTCTCAGCAAAACACCGCTCGATGCGCGAACGCGCGCTGACATCCTGCGCGTGCAGGAAGGCGGGCCCGATCCCATGCCGGGCCTCACCTCGGCGCAGAAGAAGGACAAGCTCAGCCGCATGTCCTATCTTGCTTACCTGCGCGACCACATGAAGTGCGGACCGAAGGCGCTCGCCTTCTACCAGACCATCACGCATGACGAATGGGGCACCGGCATCGATGCCGAGCCCGCGCTCGATTGCTGGGGTTTCGGATTGCCCGGGTTCGAAGGATTGAAGCTCGAGAAGGGCGCCATCGCGCGCATGGGCTACACGGCCGCCGGCTACGAAGAGAACAAGAACCTTACGACGTTCCATTTCCCGGACGGCAACGCGACGATTGCGCGGCTTCTGGTGCGCGATCTCATTCCGGACGCGATGCCGGGCAAGACGGCGGAAGATGTCGTCACGTCACATGCGAACT
>DATIYG010000200.1:0-4014 GCA_035517755.1 Rhizomicrobium sp.
ACGGCACGCCGCTGGTGAAGCTCATCGAGCAGGCGGGCTCCATTCCCGGCATCAAGGTCGACAAGGGCACGAAACCTCTGCCGCTTTCCAAGGGCGACACGATCACCGAAGGTCTCGACGGCCTGGGTGAGCGCCTGGCGGAGTACTATGAAATGGGGGCGCGGTTCGCCAAATGGCGCGCGGTGTACGATCCGACCGAAGGACGGCCGTCGTACAACGCCATCAATGCCAACGCACAGGCGCTGGCGCGTTACGCGGCGTTGTGTCAGGTAAATCAGATTGTTCCCATCGTCGAGCCCGAAGTGCTCATGGACGGCAACAACGACATCGACGCCTGCGAAGCAGTCACCGAATGGGTGCTGAAGGACGTGTTCCAGCAGCTCTACTACGCCAATGTCGCGCTCGAAGGCATGGTGCTGAAGCCGAACATGGTGATCGCCGGCAAGAAGGCCGCGAAGCAGGCGAGCGTTGAAGAGGTTGCCGAGCGCACCGTGAAAATCCTCAAGCGCTGCGTGCCGCCGGCCGTTCCCGGAATCGCGTTCCTGTCCGGCGGACAATCGGACGAGGAAGCCACCGCGCATCTGAATGCGATGAACGCAGCGCATCCGCATCTGCCGTGGGGCCTCACCTTCTCCTATGGCCGCGCGCTGCAGGCCGCACCTCAGAAGGCGTGGAGCGGCAAGACGGAGAACGTGCCGGCCGGCCAGAAGGCCTTCGCGCATCGCGCGAAGATGAACGGCCTCGCCGCCACCGGGCAATGGAAGAAAGACCTGGAAAAGGCGGCTTAGTGCTTCGGGGTTCGCTTCGCTCACACCTCAGCATGACGAGGACCGTTACCGTCATCCTGAGGTGCGAACGTCCGTGAGCCGAAGGATGACACGCCTTTATCTCATCACACCATCGAAGATTGAGCCGCGCGCGTTCGCGGACGAGCTGAAACGCGCGCTCGATGCCGGCGACGTCGCGACCTTGCAGCTACGCCTCAAGGATGTCAGCGACGACGACGTGCTGCGTGCCGGAGAAGTCCTCATGCCAGTCGCGCAGGCGCGCGACGTTGCCTTCCTCGTCAACGACCGGCCCGATCTCGCCGCGCGCCTCGGTGCCGACGGTGTCCACATCGGCCAACAGGACGCGAGCTATGCCGAAACGCGCGCCGCGGTCGGGCGCGACCGCATTGTCGGCGTGACCTGCCACGGCTCGCGCGACCTCGCCTTCGACGCGGGCGAAGCGGGCGCGGACTACGTCGCCTTCGGCTCGTTCTTTCCAACGACAACGAAGGAAGTCCAATTCCATGCCGACATCGAATTACTCCGGTGGTGGGCCGAGAGCATGACCGTCCCCGTCGTCGCCATCGGCGGAATCACAGTCGACAACGCGAGGCCGTTGATCCAGGCCGGCGCCGATTTCCTCGCCGTGTCTTCCGGCGTCTGGGATCATCCTCAAGGAGCGGCGACAGCGGTGCGCGAATTCAATAGGCTGTTTGCCTGATCGCATTTCGAACGTTCAGCATAGCGGGGGGATTGGGGCATGCGGCACAAGCCGAAGAGATTCGCGGAGACACACGAGGATCTGGAACGACGCATCCGCGATCAGTTCCCGACGCTTTACATCACACTGGTCAGCGTGCTCATCGGCCTGGCACTTGCCGATCTCGTTGCGGAGGCGCGCGCGCGGATGGAGTTGTGGCCGCTCAACCTCGACACTCTGCGCACCTGGGGCGAACTCACCGGAAACCTGTTCTCGGCGCTGGCGGCGTGGGTCGTCTACGCACATCTGGGGATTTCGCGGCGGCGCATCCCGAATTTGGCGGACTCCCTGATCGCCTTCACGCTGCCGCTCTTCCTCCTGCTGCTGAACTCCTATGTCGGAGTCACACCGATGTGGAAGTGGCTCTATTTCGCATCCGGATTTCTCGCGTTTTCGCTCGCCACGACCCTGTGGAATTTTCACATCCTGCGGCAGGAGACCGAGCTTGCCAGTTTCAAGCGCCTGGCCCGCATCACCGGGTATCCGATCATCTTCGTGACGGGCATTCCGTTCTATGCCGCCGCGGGCTGGGCCGATCAGCACGGATATCTCTCGCCGCTGCTGGAAACGCTGGCAGCCTGGATACCGGCACCGTCCGCGTTGTTCCTGTGCCACATCTTCCTGCGCGAGTGGCGTACCGCCATCGACGTATCGCACGCAGCGGAGGCCGTTTAGGATAACGGTCGCAGTCAAGGCCGTTAGCGCACTTTCTTGACTTGGCAAATTTGGACTAACTTCATCATGGATAGTTGGCTGGACGTATTGGGTGGCCCTGAAATCGCAAGTGATCATCGCGGCGCTAGCGCTTTCGATCTCGTTTGGCGTGGTTGCGAAACCTGAGAGCACCTGGGGACCGCCCTACTGGACGCCATCAAAAAAATTGGTCGGCAAGCTGGAACACCAAATCAAGAGCCTGGAAAACCATCTCCAAATGCCGACCGCTCCGGGTGATCGTCCCGAAGCAGTTGCAAGATATGCGCGCTATTTTAGTGGCGCGACCTACGATGGTCGCAAAGTGATCGTCGGGGAAATGGTCTTACCCGGCATCTTCGCCGGTCCTGCAGGCACTTACATTGTATCGCGCGATGATCTTCCGGTCGTGGCCGACGGCGCGTGCGGCGTCATCTGGTTGCTCTACGAACCTAGGACGGGAAAGGTCGTTTCGATTCTGTGCAATCCGGTCCGCTGAACCCCGGCGTGCCAGCCCGTTGTCCGCAAATCATCCACAGCCCACGCCGAGTCTGGCCTGTCCCGAATCGGCAAGCGGGCGCACACTCCGCCCACATAAAACCCAAACGGGGGAAACCAATGGGACTTACGGCAAGAACCGCCGCGTTCGTTATCGGCGTCGTGTTCCTCATTGTCGGTGCGCTCGGCTATGTGGCGAACCCGATCGTGGGCCCGACCGGCCTCTTCCTGACCAACAATCTGCACAACATCGTTCACATCGCGAGTGGCATCGTGCTGCTGCTCGGCGTTTACACCGGCCTCGGCTCCAGCATGGCGCTGAAGATCGTGGGTGTGATCTACGGCCTCGTCGCGATCTGCGGCTTCTTCATGGTGATGGATGGCATGATGTTCGGCGTCGCAATCAACGAAGCCGACAAGTGGCTGCATGTCGTGCTTGCGGCGGTGATCCTTGCGGCCGGATTCCTGCTTCCGGCAGGCGATACGGCACCCGCAGCGGCGTAACTTCCGGCCGGGTGACAACCCGGAACCGGACTGATAGAACGCGCGCCTTCTCAAACAGAGGGCGCGCGTTCGCATGCCGAAGATTGCAGGAAACCAGATCAGTCCCGGCACGCTGATCCAGCACGATGGCGGCCTTTGGATCGCGGTGAAGACGCAGGCCGTGAAGCCCGGCAAGGGCGGTGCCTACAATCAGGTCGAGCTCAAGAACGTCATCACCGGCACCAAGCTGAACGAACGCTTCCGCGCCGACGAAGGCGTCGAGGAAGTCTATCTCGAGAAGAAGGACTTCCAGTTCCTCTATGCCAGCGGCGACACGCTCACCTTCATGGACACCGACACCTACGACCAGATCGAGCTGAACGCGGATTTCGTCGGCGACCAGGTGCAGTTCCTGCAGGACGGCATGAAGGTCCTGGTGCAGACCTACGAAGGGAGGCCCATCGGCATCAAGCTGCCGCAGCACGTGACGCTGGAGGTGACGGAAGCCGATCCGGTGCTGCGCGGTGGAACGGCCGCGCCGTCCTACAAGGGCGCCGTGCTGGAGAACGGCATGAAGATCCAGGTGCCGCCTTTTATCAACGCCGGCACGAAGGTCATTGTCTCCACGGAAGATGGAAGCTACATCCGGCGCGCCGAGTAATGCCCTATTTGTCACCAGCGTTGAACGTCATTGTTTCCGCCGCGCGCAAGGCGGGACGCAAGCTCATCCGCGATTTCGGCGAGGTGGAGAATTTGCAGATTTCGCTGAAAGGTCCGGCGGATTTCGTGACCGTTGCCGACCAGCGCACCGAGCGA